>JAKIUH010000483.1 GCA_021647685.1 Bacteroidales bacterium | reverse complement strand
CGTTCTTTTTGCGTAGAACTTTGTTAAAAATTTTGACCATAACTACTGCTATGCTAAAAATTTTTGCCTTGTTCTACACAAAAATAACTTCAACTTATACGACACAACATACTTGACATGACACTAATTATTAAGCACGCACCTGTGGCAGGGATTGAAGCGGTAGCTGCCGGTGATGAAAAACGTACAAAACTTTCTGCAAAAGAGCGACAAGCGAAGCTCCTTTTGCAGAATTAGTTTTGTGGTTTTTCATTACCGGCACTACAAGCGGAAAGCCCGTTGCCACCCAAATATAAATATTAATTATTTTTTATGAAGTATAATAATTCTAAATTTTCGATATATACCCCGCTTATTCTTGCAATTGTATTAGCCGGCGGAATTTTCTTGGGCAGTAGATTAAATTATAATAAAAATACGGTTACTTTTAATGTTGAACGTAATAAAATTGATATTATTCTGGATTTAATCGAAACGGATTATGTGGATACGGTAAACAGAGCGGATTTAATTGAAAAGACCATTCCGAAAATGTTGGAAAATTTAGACCCGCACTCGGTTTATATCCCTGCAAGTGAATTAAAAGAAATTAATGAGCCGCTGGAAGGTAATTTTGACGGAATAGGAGTGCAATTTAATATTTTAAACGATACAATTTTGGTTATCAATACCATACCGGGAGGTCCTTCGGAAAAAGTAGGCATTCGTGCCGGAGATAAAATTGTGATGATTAATGACTCGCTTTTTGCAGGAGTAAATATTACCACCAATGACGTAATTAAAAACCTGAAAGGACCACGAGGTACCAAAGTAAAAGTAAGTGTTGCACGTCAAGGATATGATAAATTGCTGGATTTTGAGATTATTCGCGATAAAATTCCGTTGAACAGTTTGGATGTGGCTTATATGATTACTGATGATATTGGTTATATTAAAATCAGTGCGTTTGCACGAACGACCTACGATGAGTTTGAAGCCGCAGCAAAACAACTCAAAGCACAAGGAATGAAAAAAATAATTTTGGATTTACGCAGTAACGGTGGAGGATATTTAGATGCAGCCATTAATATAGCCGATGAGTTTTTGAAGGATAAGGAAATGATTGTTTACACGGAAGGAAAAGCACGTCCTAAACAAATAAGCTATGCAACAACTATGGGTGAACTGGAAGATGAGGCTTTGGCGGTGCTGATTGACGGGTGGTCGGCTTCGGCAAGCGAAATTGTGGCGGGTGCGATTCAGGACAACGACCGTGGCACCATTATCGGAAGGCGTTCTTTTGGAAAAGGTTTGGTGCAAGAACCTACGATGTTTAGAGATGGTTCGGCTTTGCGATTGACGATTGCACGCTATTATACCCCATCGGGCAGATGTATTCAAAAACCTTACGATAAAGGAAGGGAAGCCTATGCGCATGATTTAATTGAACGCTATGAAAATGGAGAAATGGAACACCCGGACAGCAGTGCTTTTGACGAAAGCGAAAAATATTATACACGCAGCGGCAGGGTAGTTTACGGTGGCGGAGGCATTATGCCTGATATTTTTGTACCTTTAGATACTGTTGGATATACCGGATATTTTAGAGAGGTATCGGCAAAAGCAACAATTTATAACTTTGCACTGGATTTTACCGAAAAACACCGCAAACAATTAGAAAGTTTTAAAAGTTACCGTGAACTTATTCAGTATTTGAACAACAGCAGCATTTTTAATGAATTTTTAAAATATGCACGTTCAAAAGGCATAAAAGATAAACCAGAAGAAATAAAAATTTCGCGAAAAATTATTGAAACACAAATCAAGGCTTATATTGCACGAAATATATTTGATAACGAAGGCTATTATCCGGTTATCCGGCAAATTGATAATGTATTGCAAAAGGCAGTGGAAATTTTACGCAACACCAAGCGCTAAGTTTTAAAAAATAATATCAAAGATATTATAGAAATAAAAAACACTGTATAAAAGTATTACTTATTGATACTTGATTATTTTACTAAAAACCTAAAATTGATTAATATAAATAAGCATGGAGAATTCAGATAAACTAAGGGAGCAACTCGGTATTTTTTATCTTGGAAAAGAAGTAAACCCTAAAACACAAGAACTTACAAATAATTTAGTTTTATACAAAAATAAAAATCTGACCACTCATGCAGCCCTTATCGGGATGACCGGCAGCGGAAAAACAGGCTTGGGAATTGATATTATTGAAGAAGCAGTATTGGATAATATTCCGGTAATTATTATCGACCCCAAAGGCGATATGGGCAATTTGCTTTTAACTTTTCCCAAATTAAAACCAGAAGAATTTGAGCCATGGATAGACCCTGTTACTGCCGAAACAAAGGGTTTGAGTGTTAAAGATTTTGCACAAAAAACTGCTGCCTTATGGAAAAAAGGGATTGGACAATGGCATCAAGATAAATCCAGAATAAAAAAACTAAAAGAAAGTGCCGAATTTGTAATTTACACACCCGGAAACAGTGCCGGTGTACAACTCTCTGTTTTGGCAAGTTTTGATGCTCCATCGCCGGATGTTATTGATGATCCGGAGACTTTTATGTCGGTAATTAATGCCGGAGTAAGCAGTTTACTGGCACTTATCAAACTCAAAGGCGATATTTTGCAAAGCAAG
>JAKIUH010000482.1 GCA_021647685.1 Bacteroidales bacterium | reverse complement strand
CTGAATAATCATTTTTTTTAACTTCTTCGCTCAATTGTTTAAACTTTTCAACACCTTTACTGCCTGCATCTTTTAAGAAAAAGTTTAATTGCTCCAAATGTTTTTCCAGTTCCAGTTGCTGGCTAAGTTCAGCACTGCCTTTTTTTACAGCTTCTGAAAATTCTGCCAACTCTTTATTTACAACTTCTGCAATATCTTTTGCCTTGCCCGAAAGTTCTGTTTTTATTTCTTCAAAAGTTTCTTTCATTTTCTCTTTCATGGCTTCGGCATCTTCATCACGCTTCTTTTTACGGTCAAGGATGTCTTTGTTTTTTTTTGTATAATCATCTTTCCATGATGACAGAAAGCCTTTGGCATTATCCATAAATGATTTTTTTTCTTCTTCCATGTCTAAATATTCAAATTTTACTGATAGATTTGTTCAAATATATGAAATTTTTTGCTATTTATGCTTATTTTGATATTTAAACTCTTAAAAATATTAACTTTGCAGAAAATTTTATAATTAAATGAGTGAGAAAAAACATAAAGCCGGTTTTGTAAATATTGTAGGAAATCCAAATGTTGGAAAATCTACAATTATGAATGCATTGGTGGGTGAAAAAATCTCAATAATTACTTCAAAATCGCAAACTACGCGGCACCGTATTATGGGGATTGTGAGTGGCGAAGATTTTCAAATTGTATATTCCGACACACCGGGTGTGGTGCGTCCGCAATCAAAACTGCATGAATCAATGTTGAAATTTTCACGTTCGGCGCTTGAAGATGCAGATGTTTTATTGTATGTTACCGATGTTGTTGAAAAATTTGATAAAAATCCTGATTTTTTAAATAAAGTAAAAAATACAGATGCAAAAGTTATATTAGTCATCAATAAAATTGATTTATCTGACCAAACCACGGTAATGGTTCTGATTGAAAAATGGCAGAAATTATTGCCGGATGCATTAATAATACCTGCAAGCGCAACCAATAATTTTAATATGGATGCTGTTTTGCAAAAAATCATTGAATTTTTGCCCGAATCACCGCCATATTTTCCAAAAGACCAATTAACGGATAAAACCGAACGGTTTTTTGTTCAAGAAATTATTCGCGAAAAAATATTGCTGCATTACAGTAAAGAAATTCCTTATGCCGTAGAGATTGAAGTGGAAATGTTTAAAGAAGAAGAAAAGTTGATCAGAATTAAATCATTAATTCATGTTGAGCGTGATTCGCAAAAAGGAATAATTATCGGTAAAAGGGGAGAGGCTTTAAAAAGAGTGGCAACAGAGGCACGAAAAGATATTGAAGCATTTTTTGATAAAAAAGTATTTCTCGAAGTTTTTGTGAAAGTGAGTAAAGATTGGAAAAATAAATCAAAATCTTTAAAAAACTTTGGTTATGAAAACTGATGTGGAAAAAATGGAAGTAAAAGTTTACGCTTTTTCCATAAATGTAATCAGCTTTGTTAAATCTATGGAAAAAGCCGGTACCGGTGATGAACCTTTACAGATATTGGTACATTCTGCAAAACAGTTTTATGATTTGTATATAGATTATGTTGATGAAGAGGACGAAGATACAAAACCTTATGTTTTAAAAGAATGTTTAAAATACGGAAACAAATGTTTGGATATTTTACAAAACATGGGTGTGCCGGAAGAGTTTTTAAATGAAAAAGTAGATTTGGTAATTGATGTTGCCGGATTGATAAAAAAAATGGAAGAAAATGAGTAATATTATAGCAATAGTAGGAAGACCCAATGTTGGTAAATCTACTTTATTTAATCGTTTAACACAAACACGTAATGCCATAATTCATGAATCGAGTGGAGTTACACGCGATCGTCATTACGGGAAAGCCTATTGGAACGGAGTGGATTTTTCTTTAATCGATACCGGTGGATATGTGGTCAATTCGGACGATATTTTTGAAGAAGAAATTCGTAAACAAGCCGTGCTCGCCATGGACGAAGCGGATGTAATCCTTTTTGTGGTTGATGTGCTAAGCGGTATTACCGATTTGGACGATGCTGTTGCCGATTTGCTTCGCCGTACGGATAAAAAAGTTTTTTTGGTAGTCAATAAAGTGGATAATTCCGAACGGTTGTTTGATGCCAATGAATTTTACAGTTTGGGCTTGGGCGATATTTATCCTGTTTCATCAATTAATGGAAGCGGAACCGGTGATTTGTTGGATAAAGTTGTTGAGGCTTTGCCGAAAAAAGAGGAAGAAGAGGAAGAAGATATTCCTAAATTTGCCATTGTTGGTCGCCCCAATGTGGGTAAATCTTCATTAATAAATGCTTTTGTCGGAGAAGAACGTAATATTGTAACACCCATTAGCGGTACTACCCGCGATACGATTCATACTCGTTATAAAAAATTCGGGCACGATTTTATTTTGGTAGATACTGCAGGGTTGCGAAAAAAAGGAAAAGTTACCGAGAATATTGAGTTTTATTCGGTTATGCGTTCTATTCGTGCCATTGAAAGTGCCGACGTGTGTTTACTGCTGATTGATGCTATGCGTGGAATTGAAGGACAAGATGTGAATATCTTTCATCTGATTGAGAAAAATCGTAAAGGGGTTGTGATTTTGGTAAATAAATGGGATTTGGTTGACAAAGAAGCAAGTTCAAGCAAACGATATGCAGAAGTAATACGTGAAA
>JAKIUH010000481.1 GCA_021647685.1 Bacteroidales bacterium | reverse complement strand
AGCTTTGGAATTGATGAAACGTAAAAATCATGATTATGATGAAGCTTGGCGAAGCATGCGTATCAGTTCATTTACTGATTTGATTTTAATGAAACTGTATCGTACCAAGCAGATTGAAGATAATAAGGGAAAAACACTGGTTTCGGAAGGTATTGATGCCAATTATTTTGACATGATTAATTATGCGGTTTTTGCCTTAATAAAATTAGAGTTAGAAAACTAAATGTTTGCATTGTTAAACTGATAAATTGTTAAATGGTTAAAATGTTATACTGATAAATTGATAAAAGCAATGTAATCATTCTTCAAAGCTTGGGCAAGTTTTAAGAATATAGGCACGTAACAAGAAAGTAATCGAAAACACTAAAAAATAATCTCATGAAACATCCATCCGCTAGCTGGCGGACACAGGGGCATGATTATTTAGGTACAAAAATAAGCTAAACCTCTGGATATTAGTGGATGTTCCATGTGGCAAATGAAAATAATTTAAAATAAAACACATGAAAACACTAAAAATAGTAGCACGCATACTGTTAGGATTGGTTTTTACTTTTTCAGGTTTTGTTAAGGCGGTTGACCTTGTTGGTTCAGCCATAAAGTTTGGTGATTATTTTAATGCGATGGGTTTACCCAAACTAGGGGCTTATAGTTTGTTTTTCGCCTTTTTGTTAAGTGGTTTGGAGTTTTTAGTAGGTTTTGCCTTACTTTTTAAATTAAAAGCTCGATTAGCTTCATGGGGTGCTTTAGCATTTATGCTGATTTTTACTCCGCTTACCTTATGGATTGCCTTAAAAAATCCGGTATCGGATTGTGGTTGCTTTGGTGATGCCGTAAAACTTACGAATTGGGAAACATTTTGGAAAAATATTGTTTTATTAATATTTGCTGTTATTTTATTAATTAAACCTACTGATACAGAAACAAAATCAAATACAAAAAAAGTATATTACCTGCTTGGTGCTGCTGTTTTGTTTATTTTTGTTTTTCAATGGTATAATTACAATCACTTACCGGTAATTGATTTTCGTCCATATTCAGTGGGTACCCATATACCTGATAAAATGACGGTTCCTGATAATGCACCCCAAGACTCAACAGTTACCTATTTATATTACGAAAAAGACGGTGTTGTAAAAGAATTTACAATGGATAATTATCCGTGGGACGATTCTACTTGGGTATGGAAAGATACGAAAACCATAGTTATTCGTCATGGATATATGCCGCCCATTCATGATTTGGAAATTTACAAGTTTGAATTTAACAGTTTGAACGGAAAGTCTGATCACAACATACTAGATCAGCTTTTGGCCGATACTTCATACAGTTTACTGTTAATTTCTTATGATTTAAAAACGGTGCCCCTAAAACCCTTACAGAATCTAACTGATTTAATGAATTATGCACAAGTACATAAATATAAAACTTATTTTGTTACTTCATCAAACGGTACAGATATCTTAAAAGTACATTCAAAACTGCCTTTTATAATTAATTTTTATTTGGCAGATGCTACTACATTAAAAACCATAATTCGCTCCAATCCGGGATTAGTTCTTCTGAAAAATGGAACCATTATTGCCAAATGGCATTATAATGATTTTCCGGATATAAAAGAATTTGAAGAAATCATTAACGAACAATTAAAATAAATTATTATGAGAAAAAACATTGTTGCAGGAAATTGGAAAATGCATACTTGCAAAGATGAAGCTGTTTTATTGGCAAGCAACTTAAACAAAAAGCTGAAAGAAGAGCAGAGTAATGAGGATACAGGAGTGATAATTGCTCCTCCGTTTATTCATTTATCATTAATAAGTCAGGTTGTAGATACTGAAAGAATTTGTATCGCTGCACAAAATTGTGCCTCGGAATCCAAAGGTGCCTATACGGGTGAGGTATCTGCCCGAATGTTAAGTTCTTATGGAGTTAAAGCAGTAATTTTAGGACATTCGGAGCGCAGAGCCTATTACGGTGAAACCGATGAAACTTTAATGAAAAAAGTAAATTTGGTTATAGAAAATAATATGCGTCCTATTTTTTGTTGTGGTGAAAAATTGGATGAGCGCGAAAGTAATAATCATTTTAATGTAGTTAAAAATCACTTTCCAAAGCTCAAGCATACCATATATGGCTAGAATCAGGCTACCGACGGTAATAGCCGTTATCAATGCACCGTTTTCAGGGTGAGTAGCGACGAACGCAATCAGTGAAACTGCAATTGCTAAGTCAGCAAAAAATAGCATCTTAAAAAATGCTATTTTCTGTAGAATCATATCTTTCTTAGACATTATCTAAAAATCCTTCAAGGGATTTATTATTTGATGGTTTTTATAACTCTTAAACATAAATAAATTCTCAATTTTTAAAGCTAAGGTTAAAAACGGCACTAATAGCCTTTATAGACTGCATTTAAAGACTATAAAGGCGAGGAAATTATCAGCCTCTAATCTCTATTATTTTTGTAGAAACCTTTGTTAATTCAAACGTGCCAGAATCTAAAAGCTCTATCTCTTTCGCAACAGAAACACCATCTTTTGTGATGCTTGGAGCACCAAAACTTTTATGTATAAGAACATTAAGACCTCTTGGCCCCATTGTTACTTTAACCGCATCTGCTAATTTTGTTACGCCCTCAAAGAGACCGCTTCTTGCTTTATCTGAAAAAAATATT
>JAKIUH010000480.1 GCA_021647685.1 Bacteroidales bacterium | reverse complement strand
AAAGTATAATGTACGTGTTTATCCAAGCTATTATTTAATAAACCCCGAAGGTAAACTGATTATGTTACCTGCTTTTCCGCCCGGAGAAGCAAGTTTTGAAGCACGCTATTTTGATGCCCTTAAATCGTGGAAACGTGAGCTATTAAGGCGTGAACAAGAAAAGAAAAAGCAACAGGGTCTTGGAAATTAGTGATGTTTGAAGATAAGATGAAAGAGGTTTTAAAGTTATTAAAAAAGTATCCTTATTATTCGGGAATACTTATACTAATTTTTATTTTATTTTTGATTTTATTTACCCGTGAAAGAATATTCAACAGTCATGAAGAAAAAATATTTTCGTTTTATGAAGATAATGTTTTCGGTATTGATATTTCACATTATCAGGGGATAATTAGTTGGGATGATTTAAAATACTTTCCAAACGGAAAAGAAATATCTTTTATACTGATTCGGGCTTCGGTAGGGAAAAATGATGAGGATAAGCAATTTAGGATAAATTGGAAACAGGCAAAACAAAAAGGTTTTGTGCAGGGTGCTTATCATTATTATCGACCTGATGAAAACTCTATTGAGCAAGCAAATAATTTTATAAAAACTGTTCGTTTGCAAAAAGGTGATTTGCCGCCAATTTTAGATATTGAAAAAGAAGCAAGTGTGCAATCAATGAAAAAACTGAAAAAAGGTTTAAAAAAATGGCTTATTAAAGTTGAAAAACATTATGGGTTAAAACCGATTATTTATACACCCGATGTTTATTATCGTGATTTTTTAAATGATACGGCTTTTAACGACTATCCGTTTTGGATAGCAAATTACAATAAAGTGCTTAAACCTCAGCATCACGACAAATGGATTTTTTGGCAATTCACGCAATGGGGACTGGTAAAAGGTATTCATCATAAGGTAGATTTTAATGTTTTTAAAGGAACTTTACCTGAATTAAAAAAACTGACAAAAAAGTAAGTTCAGAACAACTACCTAATGGGAATAGAAATGAGCCAAAAAATAAATTTCAGGAAGTAAAAATCTGCGTAAATCCTATTAATCTTCGGATAAAAAAGGTTTGTATCCCGCACCTATCTTTGGTGCTGAAAGGGTTCATTCTCAGGTCTTATTTAATATGTTTCTTTGTTCTGATTATCAATATTATAAAGCTGTATGAGTCAGTTGTTCTAAAGTTGCTTTTTCATCAGTGCATTTTAAAGAGGGGGAATAATTTTCCCCCGTATGTATTGTTTCAATTATTCATTTGCCCAATTTTTTGCTTTTTCAACAGCTTTTAACCATCCTTTATATTTTTTATTTCTTTCTCTATCGGTCATTTTAACCTTAAATGTTTTATCTTTTTCAATTTTTTGAGGCAATTCGTCCATAGTCCAAAATCCAACAGCTAATCCTGCAAGGGCAGCGGCGCCCATTGCCGTAGTTTCAATAATTTTAGGACGACGAACACAAGTGTTTAAAATATCGGCTTGAAATTGCATTAAATAGTCGTTTACCGAAGCTCCTCCATCAACATTTAGCGTAGCTAATTCAATCCCTGAATCTTTACTCATCGCATCCAATACATCTTTTGTCCTGTAAGCTAATGATTCAAGGGTAGCTTTTACAATATGTCTGTCGGTTACTCCTTGGGTTAAACCTAAAATAGCTCCTCTTGCAAACATATCCCAATAAGGCGCTCCCAAACCTGAAAATGCCGGCACTACATAAACATCTTCATCATGTACAACACTCTCGGCAATAGCCTGTGTTTGTCCGGTATCATCAATAATTTTTAAACCATCGCGTAACCATTTAATTGCTGCACCGGCTATAAAAACACTTCCTTCCAGTGCATAACTGATTTTATTATTCACTTTCCATGCAATTGTTGAAAGTAAGCCTGATTTTGATTGAACAAGTTCATTGCCGGTATTCATCAGCATAAAACAGCCGGTTCCGTAAGTGTTTTTTGCCATTCCTTTTTCAAAACAGCTCTGTCCGAATAAGGCTGCTTGTTGGTCGCCGGCTATTCCCGCAATGGGTATTTGGGTCTCTCCAAAAATTCCTTTGGCTGTATGCGCCGATATCCCGCTCGAAGGGACTACTTGCGGAAGAACAGAATCGGGAACACCAAAAATATCCAAAAGTTCATTATCCCAGTTTTGCTGATGAATATTAAATAATAAAGTACGCGATGCGTTTGAATAATCTGTAATATGTTCCTTCCCTCCCGAAAGTTTCCAAATTAACCAGCTATCAACCGTGCCAAACAACAAGTCTCCTTTTTCCGCTTTTTCTTTGCTACCCGCAACATTATTCAAAATCCAGTTTATTTTGGTTGCCGAAAAATAAGAATCAATAAGCAAACCCGTAGCTTTTCGTACTTTTTGTTCGTAACCGGCTTGTTTTAGCTCCGAACAAAATTCGGAAGTTCTTTTATCTTGCCATACAATTGCATTATAAACCGGTTTGCCTGTATTTTTATCCCATAGAATAGTCGTTTCGCGTTGATTAGTAATTCCGATGGCAGCTATTTCGTTGGGCGCTATTTTAAGGTCTTCTATAAGCTCTTTGGCAACCCTGTATTGGCTTTGCCAAATATCTTCCGGATCATGTTCTACCCAACCCGGTTTAGGGTAAATTTGCCGGTATTCCGTTTGGCGAACCCCTTTAATTTTTAAATTATGATCAAATAAGATAGCTCTGGA
>JAKIUH010000059.1 GCA_021647685.1 Bacteroidales bacterium | reverse complement strand
ACTTGCATAGTGTAATCTTATATATTAAGCGTGAGACTCGTTTTTATTTTTATTTCTAATTTTTGTATCCAACATATCCAAAATATAAACTGTACTAGTTGGAATAAGAAAAGCTAAAATAAAGGCTCCTAAAAACAATATTTCTTTTTTTGGCCAAATAGGGAGTGAGCTAGCATAAGCCTCGTCTATAATTATAGCATTGGGCGACGTTACACCATGTGATATAGCAGATTCTTCACGCTTTTGTAATAAATATAGATATAATGATTCCTTGATATCTTGTTGACGTTTTAAATCTCTAAACTGGCGTTTTTTGGTTGGAGCAGAATAAATTTGAGCACTAATTCTTCTGTCTTCTGTATTTAAAGCATTTAATGTAATTTCATTAGCTGACTTAATATTATCTAAACCAGCAACTATAGCAACACCATCTCCAATTTTATTTACGTAACCAAAAGAAGTTCAATTTTCTTCAAATTTTGAAATTGAAAAAATATCTGAAAAAAATTCATTTTGTTTTACTAGTTTATTTTTAGATAAACTTTTAAAATTATATTTTTTATTGAAATTTTTTAAATTTTTAAAATCTTCTGTATATTCTAAATATGACATTTAAACACTTTTCTTTACAACCATCTTATAAAATACTCATCAAATTTGTTATAGTCAAAAAAATATTTAATATAAAATATTTAATAAACAAAAATCCCTAGGTAGTAAAAAATTAATAAAATATAACTTATTTTATAATCGACGTTGTTTACGTTTACGTAAACCATTATGACAGTAACCTTTATAATCGATTAATGTTAAAATATTGATAAAAGAAATGCCCATTAACAAATTTAAACATTTTTAAAACATATTCTAAGGAATCAATGAAAATCGTACACTTACTCCAAATTTTATATTGGATGTACGGAATGATGTAGATATCTTTGGGGCGTTAATGTCTTGATTATAAAAAGCGGTTAAATTAAAGCGTTCGTTTAATGCATAATTAGCCGAAAAACGTATGCCCATAACATCTTGCCCGGCAGTAATTTGATCTACTCCTTCTTCCAGTTTACGGATAATGGTCATCATTTTCATAAGTGAAAAATCAGCACGTAAATTCAAATCACTTTGAAATTTTTGTTGACTGTTGCGTGTTTTTATGATAATTGGGAGTTGATCAAAACGATAACCTGCTCCAATAATCATTTCCGAAGTAATTAAATCAATAAGTTGATTATTTGAAAAACTTAAAGTAAGCGTTCTTCCTCGTCGATATTCTAATTTTGTGTTTAAGTTTGAAACCCATGTAACATCGGCACTAAACAAAGGGTTAAAACTTTCGGTAATTGAAACTGTTGCAATTTCCTGTTCGGGAATAAACAAACCGTTGTTGTTATCTCTTGTCCAACTATAGCCATCGTAGGCTTGCTCGTCCCAATTAAAAAACGGGTTTGTAGTATATGAACCAACATTATAGGTAGATTGATATGAATGACTGATATTAAATGTTTTAATGATTGATGTAAATTCCGGTACATTATAATTTACGCGCCAATTGGGCATTGGTATTTTAGGGAAAGGACTTGCATCAACTTTATTTACATCTTTTCCGGTATATGCAGCCAAAAATGCAGGAATTAATACTTCTTGCGAAAGGGCTGAATATCCATTGGGGTAACCATCGTTTAACGGAGTACCGGTAATTGGGTCTGTGTTGGGTTGATTGATATCGTATTGAGGACTACCCGGAAGTCGTGAAGCATCTCTTTCTCTTGCCAATCGCCAGGCAATATCAAAACGGTTATTTTTAAATGTTTCATAAACTTCTGAAAAATAATTGGTACCATAATTTTTAAATGAAGTATTCATGCTTAATATGGAAATACTAAAATTTCCTGTAAATAAACGATTATGTGGATTAAATACTCCATTTTCATCAGCAATCCAATATTCATTTCTTGATGATGCAGAATTTCTAAATGCAATTATATCTATTTTTAATCCTTTTATAGGTTCTAAACTGGCTTTTATATTAATTTTTTCAGTATTGGTCATCACGTAAGGCGATGTTTGTAATGAATCAGTAGTAACCCATTGATTATCGGTTGCATATCTCGCAAAATCAACATCTTGCCAGCCTGCTATAAACGGTAAGCCGGGTGCCGTAATTCCGTTTATTTTATTCAAGCCAAAATATTTTGTTTCCGGCAAATAACCGGGTAATATAGTTCCTCCACCTTTTTCGTAGGTAATCGTGATATTTTTTAAGCCAATAACAAAATAAGCTAAATTATCACCCAATGCACGTAAGAAATTATCATGAATTTCTTTTTTACCGGTAACAATTGCTGTGGCATTACGATAATTATCCGTTGCCCTAAATTTTATTTTGTTTTTATTTACAACAATCAGTTCTCCTTTAATTTCTTGACCGTTTTCATCGGTAACTTTTATGGTAATATTTTCCGTGTTTAGATTATGAATGATGGATTTACCAATGTCTTTTTTAAACCTTAGATTTTCCTTTTTGAAAGTAAGTTCTCTATATTTTACTACTTTTTTTGCTCCACTCCTCATTCTTTGGCTAAGTTTTTTCAAATAAGGAATTTTACTGTAAATTTTATTGAAGTTTAACTGTCCGTTTATTTGAATAGTGTTCGAGTTTGATAACTTATTTCCTAATTGAACAGCCCCTGTTTGCGGTCCTGTTTCCCAATTATAGGTTGCTTTGTATCGGGCTGTTGCCGATGTCCATGTTAAAAGTGGAATTTTTGAAATAGGTATGTTATAGCTGGCAATAATTTGGTGGTTAAAATTGGTGTTTCTTCCAAAAGAAAGAATATTTTGCCATAAAGTATCACGCTTTTCATTATAATCAGGGTCGCTTGGATTCATTGAACCGTAGGGTTCGTCTATCCGGGCAGTATTTTGTGCTGTATATTGAAATTTCAGGGCTTTTGTCAGGCTGTATTTTAAATCATAGCTTCTTCTCCAAGTAAAATCTTTTTTATAAGTAGGAGTTATTAATGCATTGGCATCGGTAATATTCCTCACTAAATTTTCTTGATACCTGCGTACCATATCCGTTCGGAAAGAAAACATCGTAGGCATTAAATAAAAATTAAAATCCCGAATTAATTTAAAAGCATTATTTTTAAATAATTTTACTTTTCTAAGCGGAGCATAATTTTTAGGTCGATTATTAAATACATAGGCAAAAGAACCTGCATGATTTTTAGTAATACTGTATTGTGTTTTAATATTTCGTGAATAAATTTCGTTGTAAGCAAAACTTGCCGAAAAGTTAGAAATATGATAAAAGGGTTTTTTCTTGCCTTGCAAGCGGGCAGGATTTCCTTCAATTTTAAAATTGGTAATATTAAAACTTTTACGTCGTACATAATCCAAAACAATTTTCCGGATTGAATCTTTTTCAATTGGTAATATTTCAGGATTGGATAATGTTGTTTTTAATAATATATCCGGGTCTAAGGGATTATACAATGGACTTTTTACATTTTCACCATAACTAAAAAATAAAGGAATACGAACTCTGTTTTTTTTAGGGAAAAATTTACCTAATTCTAAATTGGTTGCTAAATCATAGGAATAGCGGTCTTCCAATTGTCTGTCATTAATTTTATCTTCGATACTTCCAAAACCGCTTTTACTTGTGTGACCCGATACGGTAAAGCTACCCAAATCAGCAAGCTTTGTACTAACGCGCATATTTGATGCCCAGCCACCTTCTTGCCTGAAATCGGTTACACGCAATTCATTCATCCATACCAAACCTGATTTGGGTAATCCATCATCGGGATTAGGATTGTTTTGCCGTGCTGGATTTCGAACTCCTATCATTACTGCTTTAATATTACTTAAATTTGGATTTCCAACCACCACAACTTTTCTTCCTTTGCTTGCAGTAATATCAACCGGAATATTATTATCATCCAAATATTGAACAAATGGTGTGATTAGTTCTACATTTGAACCGGATTTACGCATGGCATTATTTCGCATTTCTTTTACAAGTTGCAAAAGCTGCAATTCAAAATCAATCCGGTTTTCTTTTGGCCAAACCAATAAACGATCAGCCTCAGAATCATTATCATAATTAGAACGGTAAGGCGTTAATTTTACCGGAATTTCATATTCGTAATAATTTTGTTTAAAGTCCGAACCAATTCTTATGAAAACAGATAACTCATCGTCTTCAAGAACATCATCAATTAAAGCCTCGGCATGTACCTCCATTTGTAAACGTTTGTACTGCCTAATATCAATATTTATATTTTTATAAGCAGCCTTAGAATCTCCATCATTCAAATCTTGCACCTGCATGGAAATAGATTGCTCATTTAATTGTCTCAGGTAAGGATTTGTTGGGTCAGTTACTCTTGTAATACCCGGAGGTAAAACATAATTTACCGGCACTCTGGAACCATTTTCTTCAATACTCACTACTGATACATCATAACTTTCATCTTCGGTTTGAGGATAGGTAGTTCCTTCTGTTCCTTGAGTGATATTATCCCGGTAAGTACGCCACTCACTCCTAACCAAATCAAGGCGGGCAAATCGTAATACTATGCTTTCACTAAAATCTCGAAGAAACAAACGCATAAAACGAATGGAACGAAAGTCAGAAATCGGACCTATTTTTTGCTGCGGCTTATAAACCGGAATTTTAAACAGATACCACTTAATTACCGTATCGGGCATATCTTGTCTTGAAACGGTAGCCTCTCTAATATCGGCTATGTAGTTTTTTCCTACTTCCATATCTTCAGGGCGAATGCTAACCTTGTATTGAAAATAGGTTTCTTCTTCATTCAGCGTATTGTCTTGATTAATATCTTCTACATCAGGAAGGAGTGTGGCAGTAGTAGGATAAGGCTCAGGAGACTGTTCTGCTGTTGGAGAGTTTCCTTCCAAACCGTTATAATATTTATAGCGATCGAGTATTTTTACATTTTGATTGTCATAATCTGTTCCTCTGAAAAAATGATAATCATCACTTGAAGGATCATTTTGTGCTTTTAAGTAAGCTTGGCTTCCGGCACCGAATGTATTTGAAATTTGTTCCAAATAATCGGCAAAAAAACTCCTTTCTTGTTCGCTGCTTAAACCATCCAGCCCTACATCCTGAAATACTCTGGCAGCAGGGTCATTATCAAAAGCATTTACTAATGATTGCTGCAAAGGAATACGCCCCCAAACAGTGGTATCTACTAAGTCTCCGTCGGCAGTTACCGGCAATCCGTTTTCAAAACTCTTACGGGTATCTTTCAAAATATCTTCTGAGATGTAACCCAAGTTAAAATATAAATCACCACCGGGATTATTGGCTTGAGTTTCCAAAAAAGGATCCATCAGCCAAAACTCAATAAACTCAATATTTGATGCTTCAAAATCATTGGTTTGCAGTTGCCGCATAATGCCTCCCCAACGCGATTGGGGGTTTAATAAATTACCGTTTTGGTCTATTCCTGCTGAAATACCCGGTACACCGGCAACATCATAATTATAGGGACCTTTTTCATTTGGATAAAAGGCAATGTTGGTTACACTTAAAATTGTAGGATAGCCGGTATAGCTTTCTTTGTTTGGAAAAATTTCTTTTTCAGGAATTTCTCTTACCAAATTGCTCAGTTGGTCTTGTCTTGTAATATTTGGCGGTGTAGCTCCGGTGGTGCGCAATAAGTCGGTATTAATATTGTACCATGCTATTTTGGCACGGTTAAATCCATTTTCAAGATTGTTTACTAAATCACCTTCGGGAAATAAATCCGGCTGACCACGTGGGGTACTGGCTATTACCCATGAATACTGTGTTTTTAAATCAATGGATGTTTTAGTCCCTTCAAAATCATCAATGTATGAATTTCCATTTTTTCCAATAGTTTTTGAGTGTCCGGGAATTAATTGTGCAAATTCTCCGTTTACTTCAATGGTTGATGTTTCTTTTGTTTCGATAAAAGGCAGTGCATCAATCAATTTGGTAAGTAAAGGAAACTCTGTACTGTAATTACCGTCAAAGCCCCAAATGGTATTTGAAATCGGTTCATCGCCAATATTTACTTTATTGGTTAGGGGTTTTTCGCTAAGATGTAATAGGGTTCCTCCCAGTGTAAAATTATCTGAAATGATATAGTCTAAGTGGGTACCCAATAAAGTTTTTCGGTTAAAGTTCAAGAAAGTATTACTTTCCAAAGTAATTTGTATGGGGGTGCCGGATTCCAGCAAACCGTGATTAAGTATATTTACTTTACCAATATTATAATCAACAATATAATCGGTACCTTCAATAAGCTCGGCACCGTTGGCTGTAACTTTTACCGAACCTTCGGGAACATTTATTGCATTTAATGAAATTTCAGAACCTCCGCTTGAACGATAGCTTACTTTCATTAAAAATTTACTTTTTTCTGCATTTTGTTCGGCAATACTTTGGGTAGAATCATAAAGTTCTTCAAATACATAATCGCTTGCAATAGCATCGTTTCCAATTTTTTCTCTTAAATGGGAACCAAAGGGTTCTCTTACCGGAAAAATAATTCTGCCGTTGGATGCGTTGATGGTTATTTTGTCGATAAAATCAAAAATTCCATCGGGTTGTGGGTCTAATTGTACATTTACTTGATCCAAACCCATAACTTTAAGCAAAGGAATGCCTTTTATATTGCCTTTATCTATATAATTTACGGTAGTTCCCGATTTATCATTATTATAATAAATATCCATGTAAAAATCTTCGCTGTTGATACGGTAAGAACCCACATTATAAATATTTTTCATCATTAAATCCCAGGTTGGGATATTGGGAATCATTGCCGGACCTTTCAACATTTTCAGTATCAGTGTTGAAGGTGCATCAATACCACTGTTTGAAAATTCTCCAACAGTATAAACTTTTCCGGCAACTGTATATTCGTAGGCAACCGCCAGTACTTCGTCATCGTTTAAAGGTGTTTTTAATGAAATATAGCCCAATTTAGTATTTATTTCGTATTCGGAAGGTGAAAGTAAACGTGCGTTTTCAATTTTTGTATAATCGATGATGGGTGCAAAATTATCGCTTGCAAGCAATGGGTTTAATACTGCCGAAATTTGATTGATATCCCTGATACCTTGGTAGGTAGTATTCATTTCTTCATACAGATTATTCAACTCATTATAAGGATATACGCCTTGTCCTGTTTGGTGAAAAAGACTTTTGGCATATATGTTATTTTGGTCTTCGGCTAAATCCATAAAGGCAATAATGTTTCGCGAATTATCAAAATTGCCGGTTTTATTGGTTACCCATACTTCTATGCGTGTGATGTTTACCCCCGTGTTGATAACAGGAAGGTTTGCCAGAGCTTTGTCGTAATTATCTTTAAAATATTGCGATAGAAAAAAATGGCGATTACTTTCATAATCTGTTGCATTGATTTCTACATCGGTAATTTGTGCACCTCCCTCAATATTTATGGTCTTAGATTCTGATTTTTGTTGTGAAAAAATACTGGTAACTCTTAATTTTCCGAATTGAAGGGCGGTTTTTACTCCAAAAAGACTTAAGCTCCCGTTGATTAATGTTCCTGTAAGCGGTAAAGAAACATTACCGGCTTCGATGCTTTGTATCAGTTCATCTTCATCGCCCGTATATGAAATGGTTGTTTGATTTTCAAAATCAAAATTTGCTTCGGTATTGTAGTTAATGCCTACTTTCATTTTGTCTCCAATGTTTCCGGTAACCCCCATTTGAATTTTCATATCAAAATCAAAAGTGGCACTGCGTTGAAGTTTTACCGGCAGGGTAGGGTTTTCAATTTTAGAAATGTTAATACCAAAAATCAGCTCGGCAGAACCTTGAGGCTTTATATCAATAACATTAGAACCGAAAATTTTGTCAAAACCTTTAATATTTACGTTCAGTTTCGGGTTTAAGTATGTATTTAAAAAAGATTCTCCTTGACTTAGGTTACTTTGTGTTTTTCTTTGCAAGGTCCAATAATTGTCTATATCATTTTTTCTTGAATATTCGCGATACTCATCAAAAGACATTACAGTGGGGGTACGGTAATCCAAACTGCCTACTTTTTGTTTTATTTCATATTCTCCTGTGAACGGATTAAACTCTACTTCGGTATGAATATTTGAAGGCTTGGATAAAAACAGAGGCGAAGTTTCTTCCTGCTCGTTATAAATATCTGATTCATCTTTAAAAGGGTAGGGGAGCTTAATGGTATCTTCATTAATGGTATCGGGAGGAAGAACTGAAAAATTACCATTAAAACTATTGTTTTTGGTATTAACCACTGTATTTGCACTTAAAACAATGTACAAAAACATTAATATCAATGAAATAGGAAATATGTGGTAGCTATTTCTTTTCAACTACTTAGCATTTATCAGGTTTTGCGATATAATTCTTAATAACGTAATTAAAGTTTTTTTAGTGCAATTTTTATTAATTCTTCAACAGATAAATTTGATTTTTCTTTAATAATTGCATTTAAAGTTTTTTCAACGGCATTTTTAGTAAAACCAAGCATTATCAATGCCGAAGCGGCTTCTTCTTTTTTGCTTCCTGTTTCAGAAAATCCGGGTATTGAACTGTCTAATTCTTTACCAATTTTATCTTTTAAATCAATAATTACCCTTTGAGCAGTTTTTAAGCCAATGCCTTTAACACTTTTTAAAATGTTTACGTTTCCTTCAAGAATGGCTGTTTGTAGTTCGATAGGTTGCAAAGAGGAAAGCATCATACGTGCAGTGTTCGCACCAATACCCGAAACACCGATTAACAGGCGAAAAATTTCCCGCTCTTTTTTATCCATAAAACCATAGAGTAGTTGAACATCTTCACGTACAACAAGATGTAAAAAAAGTTTAGCTCCTTCTTTTCCTTCCAGAAAAGAATAAGTATTCAATGAAATGTTAATGAAGTAGGCAATATTTCCGGTATCAATTACTGCATAAGTAGGATTTAGTTCAGTAATTTGCCCTTGTATATATTCGTACATTTATAAAAGTGTTAAAAAATGTTAAAATTAGAGTACGAAAATATATAAAATAAGCTAATTAAGAAAATTAGGACAATAATGTATTTCGACAATGGGGTAGGAATGTCTAAAAGATATGTTTTTATCAAATACAGTCAAGACTTTAGCTTACCAATGTGTTACAAACTTAAACCCTCAACCTATTTTCTATTGCATACCCAAAACCGTGTCTGTTGGTAGCTTGACACGGTTTTGGGTTGACTTTTTGTACACTTCCTCAATAAGTTTATCGAATAATAATGGGTTTTACTATTTTTATTTCATTATCTTTTATTTCTAAGAAATAAGTTCCGGGAGCTATTCCTTTTAAATCGATAAATTTTTTATTTTCATTTAACATATCCGTGTATATTACTTTGCCCGCGATATCTTTAATCCTTATTTCTGCTTTTATTTTTTTATTATTAATAAAATCAATATAAAATTCCCCTTGCGACGGATTAGGATAGATGCTTAAATCACTGCCGGTAATAATTGTTTCAATACCTGTAACGGCTGTAATTGTAAGCTTAAATCCTGTTTCTGTACTTTCACCAGCTTGATCGGTGGCTATAACATTAATCTCAAATGCTCCTGCTTCTTCAGCAGTTCCTGTAAAAGTATTGTTTGCCGCGTCAAATTTTAACCAAGCAGGCAACATGCTTCCATCGGCAAGTTTTGCGGAGAGTGTTAATTTATCCCCTTTATCTATATCAGCAAAAATATTTTCAGGTACAGCTATCTGTATTTGTTCGTTTTGCAAAACTTCTAGATCGGCAATCTTTCCGGTAACATAGGGCGGATCGTTTACATTTTGTATTTCCAGTTCAAAATCATAAGTTCCTACTGCACCCATTAAATCAATAGCTCTTATTTGAATCGTTATTATACCCACTTCATCATTTCCGGGAATTCCTGTAAAACTACGTGTGTTGCGGTTAAACGCTAGCCATGCCGGCAAAGGACTTCCGTCGGGCAACTTGGCAATATAGGTAATACTGTCGCCCAAATCAATATCCGTGAAAACATTAGCGGCAAAACTGAATACAAAGTTTGCATCTTCTTGTGCGTATTGTTTTCCAAAAGCATTTGCTAACTGTGGCTTATTATTTTTTGAGAATTTCAAATAAAAACGTCCTGTTAAATCTCCTCCCGGATGATTAAATTCATAAGTTTTGGTCGTCCGCAAGTTTATTATTGTATTGTTTTCTTTATCTTCCAGATATACATGAGTTGTATTAAAGGCATTAAATTCTACCAAAGAAATAATATGTTGTCCGCCATTTACTGTTTTAATTCCTAAAGGAATAATTAAATCTTTGTTTAATAAAGTATCAGGCAAACCATCTAATAATAAAGGAGTTTGTGCTTCACTTTCAAGAGCATAAAAATGCGGAACATTATTATCGTATGAGAACATACGCAGTAAATCATATTTCCCGTCAAATCCTGTTTTTGCATCTGCTTTAAAATAAACTGCCAAATAATCATCAAAGCCGTTTGCCGATACTTTTAATTTAATCAGATTATCATGTACAATGGCATTTTTAAATGTAGGCACTCCATGCGTTCTGTGACTGTTGTTAATTGCAATGGATGCATTTGCAGCAGTTGTATGTACAAAAAATCCCTGCATAGGTGCTATATTATTGTCTTGGGTACCACTACCTACGGAAATACCATTTTGATAACCGGCATATTGTGTTTGATCCCAAACATAAATCCCGTTATCTACATTACTTAGTCCCGAAGCGCTTATAGCATCCCAGTCTATTGTTGAAGGATATGGATTACCCACTAACTGCCAGCCATCGTAAAAATCAGGTAATGAAGCACTTGATTGAGGGTCATTGTTGGTGTATGAAAGCCCGGTAATATCCATAGTTCCTGTATTGGTTAAACCTATGAATGTAATGGTTCGATTAGCCCAATCGTAAGTAGCATAACCTTGCGTAATATTTATAGGAACAGCTGCTGCACCTTGTCCGTTATGTGCAAAATACCATGATTTTTTCAGACTATCTGCTTGGAATGGCTCAGCCGGGTTGGTAGCCGGATCTCCATCCAAATCCATCGTTTCATCAAATGCATAAAAGTTGGCATTGAAATATCCTGCCGGGTTTGCAGTAAATAAGTCGCTGTTTGCATTTCCACCTGCTTGAATTGGAGATGATACGTAATGATATACTCCTCCGCTCATGTATCTGCGTACATGAATACTTCCTGTACCTGAAATATTGCCATTATCAATTAAGGATGCATTTGCATTGTTGTCGCTTGGGCTTTCCAGTGTTAGAGTACCATTTACAACTAAATTACCGGTTAAAGTAATTTTATTTCCCGGATTAACAGTCAATAAAGCACCTGTTTCAACAGTCAGGTCGTTAACTGTTACTTCTGTTGCCGGTAATGCTCTGTTAATTACAGGATCATTCGTAACTTTATCAGGAATAAATAAGTTTGATGTATTTGCAGGAAGCATTTCACATTGCCAGTTGGCTGCATTATCCCAATCATTGCTTACCCAACCACGCCAAATATCATTACCGTTTCCTCCGGTCGGGCTAAATTCATGCGCCCCAACATCGGGATGTGAAGCATCACGGCTTGTTCCATCATAATCATCGCTTACGGCAGCAATTGGTGTTCCAATACTATTAAATGCACAACTGTTCGCCGGATCAAGGTGTAAATTATTGTTTGCCGGATCAATAAATTGAGGCAAATTATCAAAACTAAGTGTATCACCCGCTGTATTATTTGTCCAAGTGGTAAAATCTACATCTGTACTACCCCACAGTCCAGTAGTTGTTGAAGTTGCTGCATAATAATTATTATGATCGGTATATGTTGAACTCCAATTTGCCGTATTAAGGTTTGCTATTGAATAATGCTTTCCGCTTCCGGTACGGAAATTTGAAAAAATATTGTTTTTTGCATCTAAGGGAGTTGTATTGTTTCCGCGCAGTAAGGCATATGAATTTCCTCCGCTTGCACTGCCACCAATATAAATACTGTTATAATAAATATTTTTTGTATCAGCATTATCATACGGCAACCAAATACCACTGTACTCAGTATCATCATTTTCACCAAGTAAAACAAAATTATTCGCAATATAACCTGCACTTAATTGATTAAGTACAAAACCACTTGCAGTACGGCTTGCTCCACTTGCATTATTTTTTATTGAATATATTAAGTTTTTTGTAAATAGAGCATTGGGATTATTTTCAACAATACCCGAAACGTTTACGTTAGCAGTACTGCTTGAATTAATATTGTAGCAAGTATTGGCAGTTATTGTACTTGATGAGCTTCCTCCTACCCAAATGCCTTGCGAAGCAAGTACTCCATCGGTAATATCTGTTTTGGTACTTGTTGTTGTAATTGCTCTTATGGTATTTCCCGAAACAGTTTTTGTTCCTGCACCATCAATTTCAATACCTTTTATAAAAGCGTTTGCACCGGTACTTGTTGACGAAATATTTGCTATAATATTGTTGCTTGCATTTACAACAGCATCTCCGGTAAGAGCAATTGCTTTTACATTTGTGCCAGCAATGGAGATACTATTTGCAGTAGCGGTACTTCCTATAATATTGGCAGTATTTGTTCCAATACTTAATGCAGTAGCTGCCGAAACCCATATCCCTATAAACGAACTTCCGGTTCCGCTCATGCTTATATTTTCAATTTTATTGGCATCTACACTTGCATTATTTGCTGCCGCAATTTCTATTCCTGTAAAAGAAATATCGTTTGCCGTATTAATATTGCTAATTGTGTTATTATTTATTTGATAGGGGCGATTTTCATCTTGATAAATTGCACGAATATTTGCTGTATTATTCAAATTTGAGATTGAATTTCCTGAAACGACAAAATTATTATCATAAGGAGTCAGATACAATCCGGTCATTATACCCGTACCGGTATTTGAAATACCATAGGTAGTGCTTCCTATCGTATTGGAAGATAAATTAACTTTGCCGTCGGCAATATACATCATACTTACCTCTGAGCTGCAATTTAAGTTTAAATTATCAATAGTGTTGTTTTGGATACTGATATCTACATTGTCATCAGCATTATTAATATATAAGCCTCTGAAAACATCATTACCCGTTATTTCAATGTTTTCTATGCGATTATTCGTAAAACCAAGATTAAAATCATCACCCGAAATGTTAAATACACGAAAATCATTGCCTCCTCCAAAGGTGATTTTATCTCCGGCATTCGATCCTCCGATAAAATTTCCGCTAATGTTAAAGTTTCCGTTGTCAATTTGAACAGCATAAAAATCATCGCCGGTATTGCTGCTGTTAATATTTAGTGCTTTAATAATATTATTTTGGAACTGATTCGCTGTTAAATCAGGCTCTGTAGCACCGGTAACATTTAAATAAAATGTCCTGAAATCACCGTTTCCGTTTTTGGTGATATTATAGATTGAATTATTTGATACGCTAATTCCTGATGTTCCGGTAAGATAAATAACACGTGTATAATCAGCACCATCGGTTATTATATTAAAAATATTATTACCTGTGATATTAATTAATCCTGCATCAGCATAAATTCCTCTGAACTCGTTTGGGCTTCCGGCGGTATTTGATAAATGAATATCATGAATATTATTATTGCTAACATTTGTTGCAGAGGCAGTTCCCACATTTAAATAAATCCCGTAAAAATCATTTCTGCCTGTGTTTTCCCATGATGCAGTTGGAATTGTAGCAGTATTTCCTCCAATCCAGTTTCCTGAGATAGTGTGTCCGTCCGCTTGTTCTATTCTTATTCCGCTTTGTTCCTTATCTGGCTTTATTGAAAAATCATTATATAGTGTATTATCAGAAATTGTCCAGCCACTTCCATTTCCGGTTTCTGTAACCCAAACGCCTGTTAAGGCAAAATTCTTTATATCGTTACCGCTAATCGTATTATTTGCATTGGGTGCACTATTGTCTGTGTTTCCGCGTGAGTATATTGCATTGTCCGGCATATTTGCAGAAAGGTTCCATATAAAGTTACCTGATATTGTATTATTGCTGTTTCCGCTGGACACAGCCTCTCCAAAATGTACGATACCAATGGGTTTTAAAGTAGGTGCTCCGCTAATAATAATGTTTCTGACTTGATTATAAGTTGCATCGTTTGAAAATGTTATGGTTGAGTAATCTGTATTGGTTTGTTCAAATTTAAGGTATTTTCCTGCGCCGTTTACGCTACCATCGATGATTAAACGATCTACACCTTCAAGACGAATTAAATGATTTGATGCAGAAGTAGTAAGTGTTTTTAAAGTGGCATCTCCGGTTGAAATGGTTACGTAGTAACCACCCGAGCCGGTTTCAGTCCATTCGCCACAACCGTAAGTTGCAGGTTCGGTAATGTCTTCTTTAACTACTGCTACAATATCTCCCGTAACATTAAGCGCATTTAAATTTTGAAAAAATCCTCTTGAGCCTGTTATTGTTGTAAAATCATCGCCGGGGCTGCTGCCAATAGTGTAAAGACCTTTTAAGTTACCGCCTATACCGTAAAAATTTACATCCACTGTAGCATCAGGCCAAGAGACTACTGTTGAAACATTGCTAAATTCAGGTGTTGTATCGGCAAATTTAGAGTACCATACATTAGGAGTGCTTGTTGCCAAATCTTGTACTACAACAAAATATTCTATAATATCGTTATCTGCTAAATCAGAATAAAAAGCCCCTCCGTTTCCTTCTATGGTGAATTGCCAAACTCCGTTCTCTCCATCTCCTGATTGCAAAACACCTTCATAATACCTGTTTATATCCCAAGCTTCAATATTTGCAGGTGTATCTGAATTTGACCTTCTGAAATAGATTCGTGGCTTATTAACTGTATCAACACCTTGACCTGCCGGAGCCTGATCGGTAATGGTTACATCCAAAACTGCATTTGTTAAGGGTGTTTGATTGGTAATTGGTGTATATGAT
>JAKIUH010000058.1 GCA_021647685.1 Bacteroidales bacterium | reverse complement strand
CGTTCTTTTTGCGTAGAACTTTGTTAAAAATTTTGACCATAACTACTGCTATGCTAAAAATTTTTGCCTTGTTCTACACAAAAATAACTTCAACTTATACGACACAACATACTTGACATGACACTAGAACTTAGCCTTATTTTTTAATGATCTGTTTATTATGAAGAAACTTATTGTTTTATTGTTGATTATACCTAATTTTCTTACAGCCCAAGTTGATTTTAACGATTATTTTTTAAATAAAACCCTGCGTTTTGATTATACACGTGCCGGAAATGCCGATACTTCCTATATTTTCTTTGAACAAATAAAAGAAGAACCTTTTTGGGGCGGTTCAAAAGTAAACCTGATTGATAAATTTAATTTTGGCGATTATCGTATAATGCTATACGATTCCACAGGTACAAAATTGATTTATTCGCGCGGATATTCAACACTATTTAAAGAATGGATAGACACCGAAGAAGCCAAACATATTTCACGCAGTCATTACGAATCGGTAGTGATGCCTTTCCCAAAACATAAAGCGGTATTGAAACTTCAAAATCGTGATAAAAAAAATGTTTTTCATACGGTTTTTGAATATACTATTCAGCCCCAAAGTTATTTTATAGTTAAGGATAAATATGATAAATATTCAACCGAGAAACTTTACGGTAAAAAAAATGCTGCCGTAGCATTGGATATTGTAGTTTTACCCGAAGGCTACACAGAAACCGAACTGCCTAAATTCCGTAAAGATGTACAGCGTTTTATCAAATATTTTTTCAAAGTAAAACCGTTTAAAGAAAATAATGATAAAGTAAATTTTTGGATTGTAAATGCACCGTCCGAAGAGAGCGGAACGGATATTCCGGGTGAAAATATATGGAAAAATACCATATTAAATACTCATTTTTATACTTTTGATACAGAGCGATATTTAACTACGAGAGATGTAAATACAATTAGAAACCTTGCAGCTTATGTTCCTTATGACCAAATATATATTCTGGTAAATACCGATAAATACGGTGGTGGAGGTATTTATAATTATTATAATCTGTGTACGGCTGATAATGAATATTCTGAAGAGGTTTTTACCCATGAGTTTGGACATGCTTTTGCGGCTTTGGCTGATGAATATGCCTACGGATATACCGATGCAGAAGAATTGTATGATATGTCGGTAGAACCTTGGCAGGTAAATATTACCAATTTAGTGGATTTTGAGAGCAAATGGAAAGATTTAACCGATAAAGCTGCGCCTATTCCTACTCCTGATACCGAAGAATATTGCACTAAAATTGGTGCTTTTGAGGGAGCGGGCTATGTGCATAAGCGAATTTATCGTCCTGTGTATGATTGTAATATGCGTTCAAATGCGACTAAGGAGTTTTGTCCGGTTTGTTTGAGAACGGTAAAAGCAATGCTGGATTTTTATAGTAAATAAATAAGTTGTTTAATTATCTTTTTAGGATATGTTTGAAATTCATTGGATTGATGTTTTGTCGTCGTTTATGGTATTGTTTGCCGTAATTGATATTACCGGCTCTATACCTATTATTTTAGATTTAAAAAAGAAAGAAGGATATATTCAATCAGAAAAGGCTGTAATTGTAGCATTTGTGTTAATGTTGTTGTTCCTTTTTCTTGGCGAGAAATTATTGGGTATGTTTGGGGTGGATATTTCATCGTTTGCTATTGCCGGTGCTATGGTGTTATTTTTTCTTGCTTTGGAAATGATATTGGGCATTAGTTTATTTAAAGAAGAGGAAGGTGCCAGTTCGGCTATTGTACCATTGGCTTTTCCGTTAATTGCCGGAGCCGGTTCAATGACCACTTTGCTTTCTTTACGTGCCGAATATGCTGTAGTTGATATTGTTTTAGCGGTAATTCTAAACATGATTGTCGTTTATACGGTTTTAAAACTAACTCATGTTTTTGAAAAGGTATTGGGACAAAGCGGGATTATGATATTGCGTAAAATGTTTGGAATAATTTTATTGGCAATTTCCATTAAGTTATTTATGTCGAACCTGTCCGATGCTATTAAAGATTTATTTCCTAATTTAAATTTATAATTAAGTTAATATGCCTAATGTAATAATTTATACCGATGGTGCAGCACGCGGTAATCCCGGTCCCGGTGGTTACGGTGTGGTATTAATGTCGGGCAAGTACCGTAAAGAATTATCCGGAGGTTTCAAATTGACTACAAACAATCGCATGGAATTGTTAGCCGTAATTATTGGCTTGGAGGCTTTGAAACAAAGCGGAAGCGAGGTTACTGTTTATTCTGATTCTAAATATGTAGTGGATGCCGTAGAAAAAGGCTGGGTGTTTAATTGGGAAAAAAAAAGCTTTAAAGACAAAAAAAATGCTGATTTATGGCGTAGGTTTTTAAAAATCTATCCAAAACATAAGGTAAAGTTTGTTTGGGTAAAAGGTCATGCCAATATCCCTGAAAATGAACGGTGTGATGAACTTGCCGTTGCAGCTTCAATGCAAAAGAATCTACCGGAGGATACCGGCTATTTACAATCTTTGCAGTAAGAAAAAGGGCTTTTTTGATAAGGTATTTACACAAACGAAATTGGTTTTTGACGCAAGGTATATTTATTAATTACCGGATTGGCATAAATACCTAAAAATATCATTCTAATAATTTTTTTATTTCCTTTAATTTGTTCAATTTCTTTGTTCATGTGATTTTTAAATTCTTCAAATTCAAGGTCGGTATAGCGATCTTTAAAATAATCGGTATTAAATAAAATATCGTAAGCGGCATAATTGCCCGGAAATAATTTGTAGTTTTTATATATTTGTGTATCAATTATTTGGGCTAATTTAGCAAATTGTTCATTACGGTTATGAATACGTTTGAGTTTTAGTAATTTTCTTTTTAAGGGTTTACCAAAGCTAATGTGTACCCTGCCTTTATACGTATTCAATCCGCCTTGCATACTCCATAAATCTTCTTTGGGTGCTTTTTCGTATTTTCCGGTTTCAAACTTTGTGTATAGCTCAATAGTTTTACTTTTTACAAGGGGTTCTATTTCGTACGATATGGAAACAGGTACAATGTTCATTTTTTTAAAAGAACGAATAATTGATGTATCATAGGCGATGGTTAACATTTTTAACAAACCGGGGTGTGTTTTATCGTTTCCATCTTTGGTGCGCCCTTCTTTTTGAGCAATCCAAACCGAGTTTTTCTTTTCGTGCAGGCTATGATAAATGTATTCGGATAATTCTCTGGATGCCTGTAACATTTCGCGAACCGGTAAACCCCTTTTTACAATGAAACTTTTATTTAAACGTACTATTTTTTCAATCCACGGGAGTAGTAATAAATTACTGCCTATTGCATTTTCTGTAGTAGTGAACCCATTTTCATGTAATAATATATTTAGTAATGCTGAGTCTAATATTATGTCGCGATGGTTGGACATAAAAAGGTAAGATTTTTTGGGGTCAAGATGTTGTAAACCCGAAAAACTTAAATTACTAATAATTCTATTTTTTATTTTACTGACAAAAAAATAAACAACATCTTTTTGAAAATCTTTTATGGTATTTATTTTTTTTAGATGCTGTCTAATTTGAGTAACTTGATTTTCAGGATAGGCAAAGGATAATATTTTGGAAAACTGTCCTTCGTCCAATAATTCACTAATAACCTTACTAACTTCATCATCATTGTATGAACGTATTGATTTGAATTTATCCTGATTGTTTGCCATATATACTTATTTTTATGAAGGCTCTAAAGTATATATTTTTTTTGATATCGGAATGGAGCTATAGGATAAATCGACTAAATAGTATGAGCAATTACAATTTAGAAAATTGTAATTGCTCAATTGAGATTTAATTCACTTTAAAACCTAAGGCAATATATGGTTGCCCAAAATTAGGTACAGGTCCGCCACCGCCATAAAAATCGGAACTTAAAAATTCAACATTTCCTTGGGTTATGGGATACGGAACATTTGTATAATCAGATTTTCTTAATATTCTGCCTACAGTTTCGTTGGCTGATGTACTGTTGACAATAGTACGCATTACCTTAATAACATCACCTGAGCTAACAGGTACAGGGGTTATACTCTGGTAATCAAGTTGGGTTTGTGAAAAAGAATGTGTGCCGGAATAAGATGCATTGCTTGTTTCATTAATTATTTCAATAATATAATCACCTGTCCATGTGCTGGGATTTTGATAACCAACGCTGCAAATTTCGCCATTTGCGTTTATTCGTATTCTGTATTGGTGTGTTTTTAAATCCATATATTCGGCTAAGTCATCATATCCGTTTGCTGTTGAAAAAGCATTTGTTATTGCTGTGTTTACATAATTGTCATCACATACATTATTTGTTGGGTCATTGTCATTGTCGCAGGATGTAGTTGCAAATAAAAGAATTGTTAATAGAAACACGAAATTTTTTAATTTTTTCATAAGTTTATTTTTTAATGATTACTAAATTTTAGCAATAAGTGTTTATCAACGATAAATAGTATTGACAGGGATTGTTTTAGGCTTTAATTCTATAAGTAGCGTTCGGAAACTGAAAAATTATTTACAAAAGCTTGTATTTTAATGCTATTTACAACAACAGTAAGCTATTTTTAAGTTAATAAAACACTAATAGCGGGTTAAGTTATCAGCATAGACTTTGGGAGTCTGATTGAAACAAAAGTAATGTGATTTGTTTCATTGGCAAATTTTTTAATATTGCTTTTGACAGTAATCCTTTATTCTTTGACAACAATCCTTTATTCTTTGATGATAATATTTTACACCTTTGCAAAGTCTTTTAATTCGGGTTTAAAACCGGGAAAATTAAATAAATACACTAAACTCCGACTAAAATATAGTTTCAGAACAACTGACCCAACGGGAATTAAGATGTTCCCCAAAAATAAATTTTACGAAGTAAAGTCGGGGTGCGAATATAAATTGAAAATTATATAAAGTTAATTAAAAGATATAATAAATGAACAAAGTCGCACTCCGAAAAAAATAAGAAATTGTTTGTATTCCACACCGTTGGTGCTGTTGGGTGCACAATTAACATTAATCATTGAGCTTTGCTCAATGCCGGTTTATCCTGCATCTATCTTTGGTGCTAAACGACTTATTTCCAAATCTTATGTGCTAATGGGTAATCTGACTTTTTATTTTTTTCTTTTACGATATCTGATAATAAGCCAGACTGCTACCAAAATAATAATGATAAAGGGCCATAAATAAATCAATCCCAAAACAAATAATTGAATTCCTTCCCAACCGCCTTTAAAGGCTTTGAGTAATTTACTGCCAAATCCGGGATAATTATTATTTTCGGTATATTGATACATTGTTAAATAAATGGTACTTAGACTGATTTGACTGTTCAGATATTTTAACCTGCCTTCTTTAGCTTCAATTTCTTCGCGAATGGTTCTTAAATGTTCGGTAACTTGCAAAATTTCATTAATATTTTTGGCTTTTTTTAAGAGTTCAAGATATTGTTGTTCTACTTTTTTCTTGTTTTCGAGCCGTGTTTTTATGTCGATGTATTCTTCGGTAACATCAGATTGTTTAACGTGTTTTGAAACGATATGAGCGGCTAAACTACTTACATGATTGAGCAAACTGTCAAAACTTTCGGCATCTACACGAATGGTAATTTCGTCGTTTAAACGGTTATCCCATTCACTTACTTTTTCATCGGAAACATAAGCATTGAATTTTTTTAGCAAATTGTTTAAAGCAATGCGCGATTGTTTTAAATCATTCACTTCCATTTCTAAATCAGCGGTTTTTATTATTTTTCGCCCAATATTTTTATTCAAATCACTATTAAGAGCAGATGTTTGATTTTCAGGTTCATTATAATTTGCCGATTCGGTCATTGAAATTGCTTCGGGACTAAACTGTTCCTCGTTTTCGGTGTTTTTACTTTCGTTTGAACAGGCTGTCCATAGGAATAGGCTTAATAGTATTATAATTTGTGTTTTCATACATTTTGCGTTTAAAACTGTTAATTTTTATATTTTTTATCAAATGAATTTTACGCGGGCTTAGAGTTTTTTAAAACTATTTTGTTAAAGCAAGCTGCGGCAGGGATTGAAGCGGTAGCTCCTGCTTATGAAAAATATACAAAACTTTTTGCAAAAGAGCGACAAGCGAAGCTCCTTTTGCAGAATTAGTTTTGTTATTTTTTATAAGCGGGACTACAAGCGTAAAGCCCGTTGCCGCCCTAATTTCTGCCTATAAAGTCATTGAATCAAAAATCAAGTACTTTATAGACAAATTTATCATCTAAAATTTAAAGATACAAAAAATATTATTATGTACATTTGTTTTTTTAACAAATCGCTTATGAGCAAACTTGTTGTTTTTATAGTTTTGATGTTATTAAGTGCTAATTTCCACAAATTGGAGGCACAAAACCCGTCGCAAGTGCAATTAGCCTATAAATATTATCAGGCAAAGGAGTATGATAAAGCTTTGGTTGAGTTTGAAAGTCTTTACAGGCGTAGTCATGCACAAAATTACTTGAATTATATGGTAAAATGCCAAGTGGAATTGGGGCGGTTTGATGAGGCTGAAAAAATGCTGAAAAAACAAATTCGCAGGAATAAAAATAATTTGCAAAATTATATTAATCTGGGTTATATTTTTGAAAAGCAGGGGGAAACCGATAAGGCAGAGGCTCAATATAATTATGTTTTGAAAAATTTACCGCCTAATCATAATCAAATTATTCAAATTGCAAATGATTTTTTATCGAAAAGAAATTTTGAGTATGCAGAGAAAACTTATATGCGCGGACGTAATTTAATTTCTTATCCTTTTCATTTGGAGTTGGCTAATGTGTATGCCTATCAGCGTAAAAGCCAAAACATGATTGACGAATATTTGGATATGCTTGTTGAAAATCCTGAGGCACAACAAATTGTAATTGCGCGTTTGCAGGCAAGAATGAACTCGAATTATGATGATAATTTTGTAAATTTATTGAAAAAAACCTTGATAAAGCGTATTCAAAAAGCTCCGAAACGCTATGTGTATAATGAATTGTTGATTTGGTATTATGTGCAGAATAAAGATTTTGCAAATGCAACTATTCAGGCAAAAGCTATCGACCGGCGATTGAAAGAAGGAGGCTACCGGCTGGTTGAGTTGGGCGATATGGCTTTTCAGAACGGTATGTATGAAACAGCAAAAGAGGCATACACTTACGTGATTGAGCGTTATCACGGAAACCCTTTTTATGTGCGGGCAAAATTGGCTTATTTGAATGTGCTGTATGTGGAAGTGGTTAAAGGAAAAATTAACAGCAGAACTGATATTGAACATCTTGAAAAACAATATCATGAGGCTATTAATGAGTTTGGAAGAAATACAACCACGATTCGTTTGATAAAAAATTTGGCGCATTTGCAGGCTTTTTATCTGAATAAAAGTAATGAAGCGATTGATTTGCTGCGTCCGGTGATTAATTTGCCGGATTTAAGTCCTAATTTGAAAGGTGCTTGTAAAATTGAATTGGCGGATATTTTACTTTTACAGGATAAAGTTTGGGAGGCAACTTTGGAGTATGCCCAAGCCGAAAAAATGAATAAAGGAAATGCCGTGGGCTACGAAGCAAGGTTTAAGCGGGCTAAATTAGCCTTTTTTATGGGTGATTTTGATTGGGCACAGGCACAATTAGATGTATTGAAAGGAAGTACTACGCAACTTATTGCCAATGATGCTTTTCGTTTGTCTTTATTGATAAAAGATAATACAGGGGGGGCTGATACTGCTAATACCGCTTTAAAATATTATGCCCGCGCCGAAATGCTTTTGGAACAAAATAAAGAAAAAGAGGCTTTAGCAAGTTTGGATACACTGGAAATACGTTTTAAAACTACGGGTTTGATTGATGATGTTTTATTTTTGAAAGCAAAAATTGCCGAAAAATCGGGAAATATTGATTTGGCTATTGTCAATTTAAAAAAAATTGTTGAGCAATATGCTTATGATTTATTGGGTGATGATGCAACTTATAAACTTGCCGAGATTTATGATTATCGTTTAAAAAACAAGGAAGAAGCCATGAAATACTATAAAAAAATAATTTTTGACTATAAAGGAAGTATTTATGTGCCGGAAGCAAGAAAAAGGTTTCGAGCTTTAAGAGGTGATTAATTGCAGCTTGCAATCGTGCATCTTTTCGCTTAAAGCTGTTTTACAGCATTAAAAAACGGTGTAAATTTTATATATTTGTAGAACAAGAAAAAAATAAAAACTTAAAAAATACTGACCGATGAAAAAATTTGCTGTAGTATTATCGGGTTGCGGAGTTTTCGACGGTGCTGAAATCCATGAAGCAACCATGACTTTATACGCTATTATGAAAGAAGGCGGAAGCTATGAAATTTTTGCGCCGGATATTGAACAACATCATGTTGTTAATCACATAACCGGTGAAGAAATGAATGAAAAACGTAATGTGTTGATTGAATCGGCACGTATTGCCCGCGGCAAAATCAGACCTTTGAGTGAATATAATGCCGATGAATTTGATGCTTTGATGTATCCGGGTGGTTTTGGCGTAGCCAAGAACTTGTCAAATTTTGCTTTTGAAGGTGCAAACTGTACGGTAAATTCGGAGGTGGAAAAATCGGTTTTGGATACAGTAAAAGCAGGAAAACCCATTGGAGCTTTATGTATTTCACCGGCAATTATGGCAAAAATTTTGGAAGGCGCCGAAGTTACCATAGGTAATGACCAAGGCACTGCCGATGCTATTGAAAAAATGGGCAGCGTTCATAAAACCACTACTCATGGAGAAGTTGTGGTTGATGAAGGATTTAAATTGGTAACTACTCCTTGTTATATGTTGGATGCTACTATTTTGGATATTGCCGAAGGGGCTATTAATGTAGTGAAAACCATTATGGGAATGATTAAATAGCAGCTATAATAACCAATAGTTTTTACAAAATGAATATTTAAATAACTAACCAAATCTAAATTTTAATGAAGAATATTGCAGTAATTGGTTCAGGTACCATGGGCAACGGAATTGCTCATGTATTTGCACAAAATGGCTACAAAGTAGCTTTAATTGATATTAGCCAAGAGGCTTTAAAACGGGCTTTGGCTACAATAGGTAAAAACCTTGACCGGCAAATTAAAAAAGAAAAAATTACCGAAAGTGATAAAGAAGCTACATTGGCAAATATCACCACTTTTACTAAAGTAAAAGAGGGTGTTACTGATGCTGATTTAGTGGTGGAGGCGGCAACCGAAAATCCGGATATTAAGTTTCAAATTTTTAAAGAATTAGATGAGCTGTGCAAACCCGAATGTATTTTGGCTTCCAATACATCGTCTATTTCCATTACAAAAATTGCCGCACAAACCAAACGTCCTGAAAAAGTTATCGGTATGCATTTTATGAATCCTGTACCGGTTATGAAGTTGGTAGAAATTATTCGTGGATATAAAACAACGGATGCTGTTACTAAAACCATTATGGAAACTTCAAAATCTTTGGCTAAGGTGCCTGTTGAAGTAAATGATTATCCCGGATTTGTGGCTAATCGTATTTTAATTCCTATGATTAATGAGGCAATTATTACTTTAAATGAAGGCATTGCGGGTGTGGAAGAAATTGATACGGTGATGAAATTAGGAATGGCGCATCCAATGGGACCTTTACAATTAGCCGATTTTATTGGTTTAGATGTTTGCTTATCAATTATGGAAGTACTTTATGAAGGACTGGGTAATGATAAATATGCGCCCTCGCCATTATTAATAAATATGGTTACTGCCGGCAATTTGGGTGTAAAATCAGGTGAAGGTTTTTATAATTGGACACACGGTACCAAAGAACTCATTGTTTCGGATTATTTTAAAAAATAAAGTGTTAAGTCATCAGAAAAAACGATAGCATTCGACCCTTATTGGCTGTGCCCGTTTAAGCGTGTAAAGTCAGTTTTAAAATTGACTTTACATACTTTTTGGGAATAGTATCCAAATTTTCTATAAAGGAATACAATGCATTATAATATCCTAAAGGTTTTTATTTTTTAATTTGAGGGAAACAGGTGAAAAATCCTGCATTTCAATACGATAGAATTAACATCAAGAATTGATTAATAATGTATTTAGTGTTTTTCAGCAAGCCTTACGATAGCAATAATTTATCTTTATAAATTTCTAAATGCTTTTACTACTTTATTAAATCTTCTACGTGAAATTTTTAGTCTATCGCCGGTCTCCATAATTGCTACCGGTTTGGTTCCGGTAATAATTTCTCTGCAATAATTTATATTTACAATATTATTTCTACTGATGCGTATAAAGTTTTTATGATTTTTAAATTTTTCTTCATAAGCCCTTAAAGGCTTGTGAACTTTGTAAAAATAGGCATATTCTTTTATAACGATAAATGTACTTTTGTTATCTGTTTCAAAAAAGGCAATATCCGACAAGGGAACTCTTCTCCATGAATCCAGACCTCGTAAAATAAGGTAGTTTGTGCTCATCCTTAGTGGTTTATTGTTTAGGTTTTAGATTATATACAAAAATATAAAAAAAATCTTAATAGTACTTACTGTGATTATTCAAAAAGCACAGAGTCTTGCGATACGGCACAACCGGCAAAAATACCTAAACCACCTTCTACATTGGTGTAAATGGGTATGGGGTTCATTAAGCCTTGTTGAAAATCTTCAAGTAGATGATCACCAAAACGTGGAGTCTGTTGATTGTATGATCTCAAATATAAATACATATTTTTACTTATTGAATATAGATTAACATAACAATATCCTCGTTCAAAACTTGATTCACGATCCTCAACATGTAAATCAAAAGCTAATTCATATTTCATCCCATTAAATAATTCATCATTGAATATAGGAACTTGGAATGAATTGTCCAGCCAGTCACCAATAGAAGGGTCATTAGTTCTGTAATTAGCTTCAGACCACCATGTCATATCTTCATAATGGGCCAACCAAAATACACTAAATAAATAATAATTATTTATAGAAGCCGGGTCGTGAAAGCTTATTTTTATTCGATAATTGTAGTATTCATCATTGTTATTTAACCTTATAAGGGTATCAATTTTAATCAGCTCAGGAATTTTATCTTCTGCTGTAGCATCACTAAAGCCCCTTTTTTTTATGTTTATTTTATAAATAATGTTTTCATTAGGTATAAAGTTACTATAATAAATACCATTGTTTGTATATTTTGCAGTATCAATTATCGTATTATTTGCATAAATAATAGCTAGAGCACTATCTATTGTTTTAAAATCACTTTTTATATTATCGGATAAACTAGCTTCTTCTACCACTTTTATCATCATAAGACTGTCAGAGTTAAAAAAACTACTTACTACAATTCGTTTTTCGATATCATCAAATTTTATTGTATAAGGTTTGGTGCAAGTAACGACAAGTAAAACAATAACTAAAGTTAAAATATAATTAATAATTTTCATAAGAGTGATAGTTTAAAATTCAAATTTATAATTTACATAAGGTAATATTGGAAAAATACTTACGGCTACCATTTGTTGGTTAAAAGAATCATACTCCAAATAAAACGCATTTTTTCTATTATAAACATTATAAATACCCATACTCCAAATACGTTTTCCTCTTTTTTTCTGTTTATAAAAATTAACCCCAAAATCCAGACGATGATTTGAAGGCATACGGTATGAATTTCTATTTTCAAAATTAAATAGAGGCGAGCTTGGAACATATCCCAACCTATACGAATAAAAATTTGTAGAGTTTATTTGCGAATGAGGCATTGTAAAAGCATTCCCCGTACCATAAACCCAAGTGGCGCTAATATCAATATTGTCTTTTAATTTATGAGTTACCGCAATATTTAAATCATTTCTTCTGTCGTATTTATATGGAAAAGGCTCACCAAAATTTATGTTTTCAAATTGTCTTTCAGTTTTTGACCATGTATAGCCCAGCCAGCCGGTAGTTTTGCCAAATTGTTTTTTTACAAATAGCTCTGCACCATAAGACCAGCCTTTACCGGTTTCAATCATATCTTCCCAATTGGTAAACCCTGTATAAAAACTTGAACCTTCGGCATATTCAATTAAGTTATCCATGGTTTTATAATAGGTTTCTATGCTAACACTCATTTGTTTATTGATATTATATACTGAGCCAATGGCATACTGAACAGAGTTTTGCGGTTTTACTTTATCGGTAACCGGCAACCACAAATCGGTTGGCATATTGCTTGATGTGTTAGTTAGCAAATGAATATATTGATTCATGACTGAATAAGAGGCTTTTAAAGACAATTTACTGCCTACTAGTACGCGAATGGATACACGAGGCTCAAAAGCATAATACCATTTACCATTTACATAAAAATCAGATATTCGTAAGCCCATGTTGGCACTTATATACTTACCTATATTTATAGTGTTTCCAATGTAAGCTGCTAATTCATTAGCATAAATATTATTATTCCCGTAAACTGTATCCAGTGGTGGTATATCTACTTGATTAGACATGTTTTTTTCAACAGATACTCCGGGACGAAAAGTATGATTAATATACTTAGCTCCGAACTTAAGTGTGTAATTGGGACTTGGAATATACTCAAAGTCAATTTTTCCAGAAATATCTTCTATGCCTGAATTATATAAGTAACTATAATTATTTTCATAAATGGAGTCACCTATTGTTTCCGTTTTATTATTATCCATGCCTGTTTGATATTTATAATTACTGTATGTGATACTCGTATTGGAAAATAATTTGCTGCCAAAAATATAATTCCAACGCATAGCAGCTGTATAATTTGCCCAGCCCAAAAAGTTTTCAGAGTGTATAGAAATTTTAGAACTTGCTGATATTTGTTCTTCATCGCATTTGTTTGTATATGAATCTTTTCCTATATAAGTACTTAAATATAAGCGGCTTTTATCAGAAAATTTATGATTTATTTTTCCGGTAAGGTCATAAAAGTAATATCCAACAACTGCGTCATCGGCTATGTTTTTAATAAATGGTCGCGATAAAATATCAATATAGGTTCTGCGTGCAGAGATAATAAAAGAAGTATTTTCGTTTTTTATAGGACCTTCTAACATAAAGCTTGCAGCAATTAAACCCAGAGAGATACTGCCTTTTAATTTTTTAGTGTTTCCTTCTTTCATACGAATATCCAGTATCGACGAAAGTCTTCCTCCATATTCGGCAGGGAATCCACCTTTTATTAGCTTTATGTTTTTGATGGCATCAGTATTAAATACCGAAAAAAAGCCAAATAAATGATACACATTGTAAATTTGAATGCCATCGAGTAAAATCAGGTTTTGATCAGGACCTCCTCCGCGCACATACAATCCTGAGGTACCTTCGCCTCCTGTATGTACTCCGGGCATAAGTTGCAGAGTGCGCAACACATCGGTTTCGCCAAAAAGAACGGGCAGGGTTTTCAATTCTTTTAAAGGCAATTCCATAACACTCATTTGGGGCGATTTTAGTTCGCTTTCCAGTTTATTTTCCATAACGATTACCTCATTAAGTTCATTATTAGAGCTTAATGATATATTAATGAGTGTGTCTTTGGTGAGATTCAGAATCTTTTTTTGTGTTTTATAACCCACAAATGAATAACTTAAATTTATAGTACTTTTATTTACTGTAAAACTATAAAAGCCATAATTGTTGGTAACTACACCTTTCATGCTTTCTTTGCTGTAAACGTTTGCACCAATAAGTTTTTCTCCACTTGCCGTATCGCTTATGTACCCACTAATAGTAAAGTTCTGAGCAGATAAGGTTAAACTGTAACAGCCTAAAATAAAAAAGAATAAAGTTTTTTTCATTACTTAAATATTAGTAAAAGTGCAGCAGTGTTGCTAAAACTACTGCACTAGATTTTATTTTATATATTAAAAAGTTTCATACCATTTAAAAGAACCAGCAGAATATTCACCTTTAGGGTCTGTTTTTTCCACTATAGAAGAGCCAATTTCGTCATCTTTGTTTGATATGTTAATTGTGAGCTTAACACCAAAAGCTTCTATTGTCATCTCTTTTGTGCCATTTCCACCATCTTCTTCAACCCAGGCAATTGATAGTCCAGACCCATAATTATTCCAATTCCAGTATGTTATTCTATGGTTGATAGTGTACCAAGTGTTATCAATATCTCCTCTACTGGGCTTCCATAGAGCAGAATTCAACAAGTTATGATCTCTACTTGAATAAACTCTTAATCGAACCTCTGGTTTACCCAGTGCCCAAGGTTCATAAGCATTTAAGTTAGTAAATTTAATCTTACTAATATATTCAGCTCCTCCATTTGTACGAGAACCGGTGCCCCCACCGGTGCCCCCACCGGTGCCTCCACCAGAACCTTCGCCTTCGTCCGGTAAAATATACTTAAAAGTGTTATTGTAAAGTAAATTACCTTGCTCATCAGTTCTTTCATTGCTACCTAAAACAACTACAGGAAAATCAGGTTCTTTATCTAATGGAAGCCAATGAACATTTCCATTTTTATCGAAAGCTTTTACTTTAGTAAAAGTTTTTTCATCAAAATTTACAGGTATATAGGCAACCAAAGGAACGTAATTTTCTGTATCCCAATTTTTACAATTTACAGGCACAGCAATTTGAAATTTTGGGATTTGACTTATTAAACTTTTAAAATGTTCTTTTGAACCGGAAGATTTATTCTTAGATAATTGGTTTAAATAAAAATTATCTTCATTTCCACTACTTTTTGGAGCCTTAACGATACGGCTGTATAAAATATCATAATCTCCGTCAAACTGTTTCATCGCTTCGCTTTTAATAATATGCCTGAAATCAGCATTTGTCATCGCTGCTGCTGTTGATATAGCTAATTCTTCAAGAACAGCTGTTTTTTCATTAAAATCATTCATTATTGTTTCAGGCTGTGCAACTTCAAGGCTTTCCTCTTTTTGGCAGCCGGCTACAACAAGGCTAACTATTATAAAACTTATTAGTATTTTAAAAATATTTTTCATTTTTATGATTTTAAATTAATAATTTATTCATAGCTCTGTTTATCATTTCAAGA
>JAKIUH010000057.1 GCA_021647685.1 Bacteroidales bacterium | reverse complement strand
AAGACAGTTTGCGTTATTCGCCTTTAACAGTTGCAATGCCCTTAGATTTGAACCTTGAAGATCAGTTATTCAGATACGGTGTGCGTATTAATCCCGGTTTGTTACAAGACGGACAGTGTGCAAAAATTGGTATGGCACGTAAAGCACCTGATGGGCAAACACGCATTAGTTTATATCCATGGACTGTTTATCCTGTTGTTTTATCCGATAATAGCAATGAAATTAATAAATATGTCGAAGTAATCCGTTTTGAATATCCTACAAGCTTGGATACGGTTTCTTCATCGCCTGAAGTGAAAAAAAGTATTTTGTTGCATTCTTCTGCTAAAAGTAAATTCGATTATGCACCTGTAGAAGTTAATTTAATGAGTGCCATGGAGCCACCAGATGAAGCTGCTTTTAAATCAGACAGTTTATTTTTAGCTGTTTTACTCGAAGGGAAATTTGAATCAAACTTCAAAAACCGTTTGTTAAATCAAAATATTACGCAAGGGCATAAAGTTTTGGAAAAAAGTAAAGATACTAAAATGATTGTAATTTCAGGCAGCTCGATTATCCGCAATGATATTTCGGCTAAGGGCGAAATGTATCCTTTAGGTTTTGATATTAATACCAAAAAAACATTTAAAGGAAATAAACAATTAATTATGAATGCGGTTAATTACTTGTGTGATGATGAAGGGCTGATGGCAATACGTTTACGCGAAATTAAACTTCGTTTACTGGATAAAAATCGAATTATTTCCCAAAGAGTTTTATGGCAAAGTTTGAATTTAATTGTTCCCATTGCTTTTGTTTTGATTTTTGGTTTGATAGCCGGCTATTTGCGACGAAAAAAATATACTAAATAATGCATTCAGGAAAAATTTTAGCAGCATTACTTATTGTGTTAATTTCCTTGGCGGGATATTATACTTACCGGCAAAACAGAGTATTGGAAAGCACGGATTTTTCGATTAAAAATAGTAAGGAAATTACTGAAATTCATTTTGAATTGGGCGAAGAATCAGTTGTGTTACAAAAAAAAGATACTGTTTGGTTGGTTAATAATGCTTTTCCGGCAAATCGTAATTTAATAAAACGTTTTTTTAAGGTTTTTGCTAATTTAAATCTTGTAGCTCCCGTTTCAAAAATCAGAGAAGACAGCATAAAGCGACTTTTGGATAATTCGGCATTAAAAATTACTTTATATAAAAAATCTTCTGTGCAATATGAGTATTTGCTTGGTGGTTTAAACAGCAGTAAAACGGGGAATTATCTTTTGTGTAATGAGCATCTTGGTTTGCTTAATTCGCTTGGTTTATATAAAAATTTAAGGAATATTGTTTCAGTAAACAGTTTGTTTTGGCGTAATAAAATTATTTTAAATAAGCCGGCAAATGAAATTAAAAGTATTCGCTTTAAAAATTTTCAGAAGCCTGAACAATCGTTCCTGATTGATATTGGAAAAAGTAAATTTCAGATATTTGATTATAAAGATAATATGATTGAGAACTATGATACAAATTTATTACAGCGTTATTTAAGCTATTTTCAAAATATTTCTTTTAAAGAAATTGAAAGTAAACTTAAAGAGAATCAAATAAATTATATTTTAAAGAATAATAAAGCTTATTCTATTGAATTAATTGATAAAGAAAATATCAGCTACCATTTGAATTTATACTTTAAACCTCAAAATCTTGATAATTTTAAAAGTAAACAGTATGATTTGAATTTAATCTACGGAAAATTAAATAATGAAAAATATTTATTGATACTTGAGTATTATGAAATTGACCCTATTTTAAAAGAATTATCGTGGTTTTTACTTAAATAGTCTGTGAATTTACAGAAAGAACAGCTTTGGCTTGGTAATATTGTTAAACTTTTGAACGTCTGAAAAGACTTCAAAATGTTAAAAGCTTGAATTGTTATACTGTTAAATTGTTACTGTTTTTTGGTTCTATCTTTCATTATTTATTTATAAATTGTTTGTTGGTTTCTGGCTCTGGATAAACTTCTTAGAGGCTTAGTGAATTTTTTCATTTTCTCTAAAAATATTTACCATCAAAAAAATAGGCAGATTGTTGATAAAATAATATAAAATTTACTCGATTTGTATTAAAAAGAACTGAAAATTTATTTATTTTGCGATTATATTAAAAAATGATAACAAATATAAAATTAGCTATATGAAATTTGTAATTTCCAGTACTGAGCTATTAAGCCATTTATCATCTGTAAGTAAAGTAATCAGTAGCAAACACACAATTCCTATTTTGGATAACTTTTTATTCAGTCTTGAAGGTCAAGAATTGGTTATTCGCGCCACTGACCTTGAAACCACCATGATTACCCGGATTGAATTGGATAATGTGGAGGGAGAAGGTGTTTTGGCACTTGAAGCACGCCGATTAACCAATATGCTGAAAGAATTTCCTGAACAGCCTTTAACCTTTGAGGCAGATATGGAAACCATGCAAGTAGATATACTTACCGAAAACGGTAAATTCAGTATTATGGGGCAGAGTGGTGAAGATTATCCTGAACTACCTGTTTTACAAGAAGAAAACAGCCATTCTTTGAAATTAAGCTCCGAATTACTTTCCACAGGCATCACAAAAACAATTTTTGCCACTGCTGATGATGAGCTTCGTCCGGTAATGAACGGCATTTTTATGGATATTGAAACGGATAAAATTACTTTTGTAGCATCAGATTCTCATAAATTAGTTCGTTACCGCCGTAGTGATGTTAATACAGGGATTAATACTAAATTTATACTTCCTAAAAAACCGGCAAACCTTCTAAAAGGTTTATTACCTTCGGATGATACAGAAGTGGGTATGCAAATTGATTCAAATAATGCTTTTTTTACAATTAACGGCTGGCAGCTAATCTGTCGTTTAGTCGAAGGCGAATACCCAAGCTACGGCTCGGTAATTCCTGCCGAAAGCCCATATAAAGTGGTTATTGACCGTGTTCAGTTAAATAATACCATTAAGCGCGTAGCTGTATTTTCCAATCAGGCAAGCAATTTGGTGAAATTAAAGCTTACTTCAAACGAAATGACTGTTTCAGCACAGGATATTGATTTTTCTATTTCGGCATATGAGGTGCTTAATTGTCAATACGATGGTGATGAAATGGAAATCGGTTTTAAATCGGTTTTCCTTACCGAAATTTTATCAAATATTTCATCCGGTGATGTAGTTATTGAATTATCCGATCCGAGTCGTGCAGGAATTATTTTGCCATTACAAAAAGAGAATGATGCAGAAGATGAGTTAATGCTTCTGATGCCCATGATGGTATAGAATTGATTTTTCTTTATAAATATAAATTAATCAGCCTCGATATATTTCGGGGCTTTTTTCGTTTATCAAAGAAAATATGCATTTTATGTAAAAATTATTCATTATATATACGTATTATTTCACAATTTAAATTTTTTTATATAAAAAATATTTTTATGTTAATTGTTGATTGTCAAGTATTTATTTTGTTATTTTAAACTTTGACTATTTGCCCTTTTTGTGATGTACTTATAATTTATAAATTTGTATATCAAAAATGGGGGTTTAGGGTTTGAAAAATAAAAAAAAAATATTTAATAAAACATGCGGCAAAGAGCTAATACTTTGCTGGGTTGTTGTCTTTTTTTTGAGTAATGTTCCTATATCTGCTGCTCAGCCTCAAGTTGCAAATAATTACCAATCATCTTCAAAAGTTAACTTGCAGCGAATTCGAAGTTTGAGCACTGAGGCATGTCGGCGTATCGCCTATGACTTTTTAAAAAGCGAATCAGAACAAACCAAGGCACTTCCCTATCTTGAATACCTTTTAGAAAAAGAATCGAATAGTAATTCTGCGGATATTCATGCATTGGCAAAAGCTTATTACTACAATAATCAGTTTGATTTAGCAATTGATTTAATTCTGGAATACTCCGATAAAGTGAAAGGAAGAAAATTAAAATCGGAAGCCAAAAAAGAATTGGAATTATATCAACGTGCCAAAATAATTGCTGAAAATTCGCGCAATGTGCAGCTTATAAACCTTGGTTCAAATATAAATTCAAAAAATCCCGAAGTAAACCCTTATGTTTCAGAAGATGAGAATCTATTGGTTTACAGTTCGCGTAAAAACCGGGATTATAATATTTACGTTAGTAAAAAGCAAAAAAACAAAACAAATTGGACAAAAGCAAAACAAGCAGGTAATTTGGTAAATACGATTAACGATGAATTAGTTGCAGGTTTATCGCATGACGGTAAACATTTATTTGTTCATTATTCGCAGGAAAGCGGCTTTGAAGATATTAATACAAGTGTACGCATTAAAGGTTTATTCAGAGAATTAGATAATATCGGGAAAAAAGTTAATTCAACTTATCGTGAGGAAGGAGCATGTTATTCAAAAACAGGGGATACCTTGTTTTTTGCCAGTAACCGTGAAGGTGGCTTTGGCGGGCTTGATTTGTATTATTCATTGAAACTGCCTGACGGAACTTGGGGAAAACCGCTCAATATGGGAGCAAGCATAAATACACCCGAAGATGAGAATTATCCTTATGTAGATCCTAATGGTTCAAATCTCTATTTTGCTTCAAAAGGACATGAGGGAATGGGGGGCTATGATTTATTTTACACTTATTGGGATAAGGCAAGCAATAATTGGGCAACACCTCATAATTTAGGTTTCCCTATTAATAATCCATACGATAACAAAACTATAAGTTTCACTTTAAGTCCGCGTTATGCCTATATTTCTACTATTATGCGCGAAGGTATGGGCAGCTATGATATTTACAGAGTTGTTTTTTTAGATAAAGAGGCTGATTACTTAATTGTTTCGGGAAATATTTTTGTTAAAGATTCAACCGGAACAAAGCCGTTTAAGGATTATGATTGCAAGGTTTCCATAACGCTGGAAAAAGATGATGAATTGTACGGAATTTATGCATTTAATCGTAAATACAATCATTTTATACTGGCATTGGAGCCGGGAACTTATTTTTTAAATGTAAAAGCGGATAATTTTCTTCCGGTAAAAAAGAAATTTACTATTCCCGAAAATCACTACCGCAATAAAAAACGAAAAATCAATATTTATTTACAAGCAGCTTCCTCAAAAAATCATCAAAAATAAAACCGGTTTTTTCGGTTTGTTCTAATTTTAATTGATATTTTTGCATAAGAAATCAGAATTTAAATACACGAAAATATAATGCAATTAAACTTAACAAAACCTCTTGCCTTTTTTGATTTAGAAACTACAGGCATAAATGTTTCAAAAGACAGGATTGTTGAATTATCTGTTTTGAAAGTGATGCCCGACGGTACTGAAATAAAAAAGACATGGCTGATAAACCCTACAATTCCGATACCTGAGAAAGTTACAAAAATACATGGTATTTCGGATAAAGATGTGAAAGATAAACCTACTTTTAAAGATTTGGCAAGTGAAATTTTAGATTTTTTTGGAGAAGCTGATTTGGTAGGGTATAATTCTAATAAATTTGATATTCCTTTATTGGTTGAGGAATTTTTAAGAGCTGAATGTGATTTTGATGTTAAAAACAGGCGTTTTATTGACGGTCAGGTAATTTTCTTTAAAAAAGAACCGCGTACATTAAGTGCGGCTTATGAATTTTACTGTGGTAAAAAACTTGAAAATGCACATTCTGCCGAAGCCGATGTTTTTGCTACTTACGAAGTGCTCAAAGCACAAATTGAGCGATACGATGATTTAAAAAATGATGTTACTCAATTGTCAAAATTTTCATCACAAAGCCGGAATGCAGATTTTGCCGGAATGATTATTTTTAATGAAGACGGTGTGGAAACATTTAATTTTGGCAAACATAAAGGCAAAACCGTGAGAGAAGTGTTAGAGAAAGAGCCCGGGTATTACTCATGGATAATGGGAGCTGATTTTCCTCTATATACCAAGAAGATTCTCACTCCAATTTACATGGAAGTTCAGCAAAAAAGAAAAGAAACAGCTAAAAAACAAAGAGAGCTTAATAAAACACAAAAAGAAAAAGAAAATAAAAATCTAAGTGAAGAAGAATTAAAAAATTTATTAAGTCAAAAATTTAAAGTAAAATAATTTATGAAGATAATTTGCATAGGCAGAAACTATATTGAACATGCCAAGGAATTAAGTAATCCGGTACCTAAGGAACCCATGTTTTTTATGAAACCCGAAACCGCTGTTATCCGAAATAATAAACCTTTCTTTTATCCGGATTTTTCAAAAAATATTCATTACGAAACGGAAATTGTTTTAAAAATAAACCGCTTGGGTAAAAATATTGAAGAACGTTTTGCTCATCGTTATTACGATGAAATTGGTATTGGTATAGATTTTACTGCTCGTGATTTACAGGATAAATGCAAAGCTGCCGGAAAACCATGGGAAATAGCCAAAGCTTTTGACGGCGCTGCGCCCCTTTCTGAATTTGTTGCAAAATCAAACTTTAAAAATTTAAATGATTTGAATTTTAGCCTTGATTTGAATGGCAAAACTGTACAAAACGGGAGTACAAAAGATATGATTTTTAATTTTGATGTACTTATTGCCTATGTTTCGCGTTTTGTAACTTTAAAAATTGGGGATTTAATTTTTACGGGCACCCCTGCAGGTGTAGGGCAAGTACAAATTGGAGACCGCTTAACTGCCAAAATTGAAGGAGAAACTTTTTTAGACTTTATGGTAAAATAAGTTATCGGTTAAAAATCTATATAGATATTAAACATAAAATTTCGTTCGTTTTGAGGAAGTCGGGCAGCGTAATAAACACCATCTGCACTTCGTACTCCCGGATCATAGTATTTGTTGTTTAAAATATTATTAACGGAAACTTGGATCCTCATATTTTTAGAAATTTTATATCCTAATGCTCCGTTAAAAAGCCAATAAGCGTCAATTTTGGTATATGGGTTCTCTGAAATAGTTGTATTTTCACCAACGGGTCTGTCACCAACATAATTTATGCGTAAATTAAGATTTAACTTTTTAATAAGAAAAACATCAACTCCCGCATTAAATTTATGTTAAGCAATATCTCCAATGCGTAATTTATTATTATTTTCCGTATTGTATGGATAAGTGTATGTATAATTAAAATAAGCAGAGTAGTTTTTACTTTTATAAATTATATTTGATTGTATTCCTGAAATTTCCATAGAACCAATTGCTTGGTGCTGTGTGGTTTGTACTGTATCTCCTTGTTCGTCAATGAAATCTATAACTACTGTTCCTATTGCATTGGTGTAACTTGCATGAAAGGCACTAAAATCTATAAAAATATTATCCGTTAAATTCCACAGGATTGATGTTTCAAAATTTTGTACTTTTTCAGGCGGTAAATTAGGATTGTTTAATAAGCGTCCGGGGGTAACTCCATACTTTGTCCAAAACCCTGCATCTTTGTATGCCTCCGAATAAATAAATTTTAAGCTAAAATTACCCGGACGGTATATTACTGCCATCTTAGGCATAAAAACTGTACCATAGCCTCCGGTTACTCTTACTTTATTATTGTCTAATCTGCCACCGAGATAGATGTTGAAATTATTGAAAAGCTTGTAATTTAACTGTGCATAAACACCTAAGTCCGTACTTTGAAAATTATTTCCTCCTTCGATGTCAGGTGGACTAGCTGTTTCTTCCGGATTTGGCTCTTCACTTATTAAATAACTGCCTTGTATAAGCCCTTTTCTTAGTTCTAAACCGGTGATAATATCTAATTTTTTTCCGGGACTAAACTTAGTATAAAATTCAGAGCGCATTTGAATAGAGTAGGTATGATACCAAGTTATATACCAGTAGGGTTTAAGTATTAAACTGTCGGGTAAAAGTAATCCGTTCTGGTCTTCTAAACCGCTTAAACTCATATTTTGATTAAAATAGCCCATATAATACAATTCCTTACTACTGCCCACAAGCTTGTGTTCCTTAAAGCGTGTAAAACTGGTAATGGAAAATTTATCGCTAATCTTTTTTTCGTACTTTAAATAGATGAACGAATTATTGGGCACCCACCTGCCACCATTATCCGGTCCTAATTCAAAATCATCACGATACCATGCTCCATATCCTTCATCGCGTTTAAAAGTAGAAAAGCCGATTAAAAAGTCTTTCAGTTTAATTTTTCCGTACAGGTAATAGTCTTTCTTTGAATTGCTGTAATGTGGAGGAATATTATGTAAGGCAGTATCGCCATAATAATATTGATTGTCTAAATCCATTGCCATTTGGGCAACATTGTCATTATTGGTGCCTAAAAGCTCCTTGTAATAGTTTAGATCATAGCCGGATAAGTCATAATCCCAATCTTCAAATGATGAAAGATCCATTTCCTGAGAATTATAATATCTTCCGGTTAAACTGAAAGAATAATCTTTATTGCCTGCTGCAATTGTCAAATCTGCAAATGCCGTTTTCCAGCTTCCATAATTTATTTGACCCGTAATACCAATTTTATTGTTTCCCTTGATAATCTCATCCGATTTTTTCGTAACAATATTTATAATCCCGATAAATGCATTGGGACCGTATATTGTAGAAGAAGGTCCATAGATTACTTCCACTCTTTTAATATTACTTAAAGGGTACTGTTTAGAAAGCCAGATATTATTACTCCACAAATCGTTTTCTTCAACTCCGTCTATTAGTAAAAGTGTTCTGTCTGTATTGTTTGATCGGTATCCTCTTTGATACAATATTGCATAATGTGTTCCGTTTCCACGCGATATATCAAAACCGGGTATGTCATGAAACAGTTGTTCCAAATCAATATATCCTCTGTTTCTAATATCTTCTTCGGTAATTATCAAAGCAGTCTGTGGAACATCAAAAACATTTTCCGATATTCGCGATGCTGAACTAATCTTGACTTTTAATAAATCTTCTAAGCTTAAATCGTACAAAACATCACCCAAAATGCTGTCTTTATCATTTTGAGCAAGAGCAAATGCTGAAATGCACATGAAAACGAAAACCAGAAATTGATTTTTTACTCTAAAATACACATGTCTATTTATGTATTCCATCTTTTATTGATTATAATTTAGCCTGTACATTATAAATAATTTACTCTGCGTTGTTAAATTACACTTTTTTTTTATTTTCTCAAAATTATTTAATTAAAACAAGTCCGGCATCTTTGAGTTTCTGCCAACTATCTGTTTGCAAAAAAATCATAAAAGAGAATCCTGTTTGTTTTTCAAAATCTCTTGAAAAATCAAGCAGTTTAATACTTTTAAAATCACTTAAATTTATAAGCAGTTTACTAATCGAGTTAATTACCTCTGTTGTATCTTTTATTTTTATAATTGTGTTTTTTGTATGAAATACAAGTTGCATTTTTCTTTTGTTATTTTTTACTATGAAATCATTTCCAATATAATACAGTCTGTAATTTAATTTTTCATAATCCGGTTTATCCGGTAAATCCAAATAGTTGTCAATCAGATATTCATCAACCGAAGTTTCCGGTACCGGAAAATCAAACCATTCTTGCAAATGAAAATCAAAACCTATATCGTTCATGTAATTATACAGGGCTTTTCTTAGTCCGTTTCCAAACTTTTCATGATTGTTTGCCGTGTCAATATGCTGTAAATCATTATTGGCAAAGCTGCCGTGCTGTCCTTTTGGAATAGTAATTTTAAATTTTTCGGGATTTTTACCTACAGGACTGTGAACGGTAACCGTAAATAGATGCCAATAGGCTGATTGTATCAGGGCATGAAAAAATAACTGCCGTACAACTTCCAGAGCATCAATGGTTTCCTGAGCGGTTTGTGTCGGAAAACCATACATCAGATAGGCATGTATCATAATGCCTTCGTTTACCAAATTTCGTGTGGTTTTACTTACTTGTTTTAAACTTACACCTTTATTAATCAATTTTAAAAGCCGGTCGGATGCTACCTCCAATCCACCTGCAACAGCAATGCAGCCCGATGCTGCTATTAGTTTTGCCAAATCGGGAGTAAAACCTGCTTCAAAGCGAATATTCGTCCACCAAGTAATATTTATTTTTCTTCGTAAAAGTTCTAAAGAGACCTCTGCCAATAAATTTGGTGGTGCTGCTTCATCGGTAAAATGAAAAGAGCTTTCACCGGTTTGCCGGATAATTTTTTCAATTTTATCAACAATAGTTTTTGCCTTTGCCGGTTCGAACCTGCCAACATAATCAAGGCTTGTGTCGCAAAATGTACATCTGTGCCAATAACAACCATGAGCTAGTGTGAGTTTGTTCCATCTGCCATCTGTCCAAAGACGGTGCATGGGGTTTGTTACTTCAATTACCGATAAATAGGTATCTAAAGGCAAATCTGTATAATCGGGATTTCCGGTATTTTCGTGGGCAATATCTTTAACAAAAGGATTATTAATGTATTTTACCTTTTTATTATTAATGATAAATGTTCTTTTGAGCTCATTTAGTGAAATTTTATTATCCATGAAATGAATAATTTGCAAGAGCGGAATCTCTCCGTCATCCAGAACAATAAAATCTGTATAATCAAATACTCGGATATCCGATAAATCCCGTAATTCAGTGCTCGGATATCCTCCACCAAAAACAATCTTTATTTCCGGATGGAATTTTTTGATGTATTGACCACAGCGTAATGCCCCAAACAAATTTCCCGGAAAGGGAATTGAAAAACCAATAATATCAGGCTTTGTTTCTTCTATTTTTATTGCTAATAAATATAGCATTATTTTATCAACATAATCCGGTTCTGTTTGCAACTGTTCTTCTAAATCGTTGAATGTATGAGCCGACATGCCTAAGTGTTCTGCATAACGTGTAAATTCAAATTTAGGGCTGATTGTATCTCTGATAAAGTCACCTATATCTTCGATATAGAGAGTTGCAAAATACCGGGCTTTATCACGAATACCCATATTGCCAAAAGCATATTCCACATCATTAATTTGATTAAAACGGGAAGCTTCGGGCAGAAAATTTCTTGAGCAAATGCGGTGCATTAAACTTTCATTTTTGCCGCGCAGAAAGTCTATAACATCAGTAATGCTTTGTAAGTAATTATTTTTTAAAGCAAGTATTCTGTTTGAATTTTCGGAAAGCTTGTAATTGCTATTTTTTATTTCGGCAAAAATATTTTTTAAACCTTTCTTTGAAAAAAGTTCCGATACCAGCTCAATTCCCAAGTCGGCTTGTGTGGTTTTGATGTCTTGCCCGTTCAAAAAACCGCTTAAATAAGCCGTAGCCGGATATGGAGTATTCAGTTGGGTTAGGGGAGGAGTAATTAAAAGTACTTTTGTGTTGTTCAAAATTGCTTTGTTTGATTAGATTACACAAAAATACAATTTTTATTAAAATAAAAAAGGCACACAGTAAAAGCAAAGTTAAAAACCTAAAACCTAAAAAAATCATGTGCTTACTATATGCCGGGGAATCAACCGATTAAAATTTATTTCGAACAAAGGCTTCTATGGCTTCGTATTCAGCCATGCCTAATTTATTGTAGAGTTCGGCAGTTGCTTTATTTCTTTCAATAGAATGATGCCAGATTTCTCTTTCTTCATTACCGGGATAAAGCATCTCTTTTTGTGTACGATGTTTAAATATTGCTTTGCGTTTTTTTGTTAATTCTTCGGGGCTGATTGGTACTGCCATATCAACTTCGGCAGTATCCCACTCTTGCCAAGCCCCACGATAAAGCCATACCCAGCATGAGCTCGCCCATTTATCTTTTTTTACAATTTCCAAAGCTTTGTTCACTGCAGTTAAACATTTTCTGTGTGTTCCGTGCGGGTCTGTTAAATCACCCGCTGCATATATTTGATGTGGTTCAATTTCGCGCATAATGTTTACCACAAGTTCAATATCTTTGTCGGATAATGAGCCTTTTTTTATCATTCCCGTTTCGTAAAAAGGCATTTTTAAGAAATGGATATTTTGTTCGGGAATACCGGCAAAACGGCAAGCCGATTTTGATTCGCCTTCGCGAATTAGTGTTTTGATTTTTCGTACCTCGGGAATATCAATTTCTCCGGGCTTTTTCTTTTTAAAGAAATTTAATACTTTTTTACGAATCTTATCGAGTTCTTTGGTTTCAATATTGTTTTCAACACTTAAATCATTAGCAAAATCAACAAATCGTATTACATCATCGTCCGAAACCGCAATATTCCCCGTAGTTTGATATGCAACATGAACCTTGTGTCCTTGTTGAACCAAGCGCATCAGTGTTCCGCCCATTGCCAGCATGTCATCATCGGGGTGCGGACTGAAAATCAGTACCTTTTTAGGATGCGGTTTGGCACGTTCCGGTCGATAAGTATCATCGGCATTAGGTTTTCCTCCAGGCCAGCCGGTAATGGTGTGTTGTAATTTGTTAAAGACATCAATATTAATATTGTATGCCGGACCATGATTTGCCAATAAATCGCTTAATCCGTTGTCGTTGTAGTCTCTATCAATTAATTTAAGAACCGGTTTATTCAGTTTCCGGCTGAGCCAAATAGAAGCTTTTTTTATCAAAGGTGTATCCCATTCACAATCTTTTACCAGCCAGGGAAGTTTTTCGCGCGTAAGCTCACTTGCAGCTGCTTTATCTAAAATAATTTCAGTATCCGGATGTTTTTGTAAAAAAGTAGCCGGAATAGAATCCGATATTTCTCCTTCAACCGTTTTCTGTATAATTTCGGCTTTTTTCTCGCCCCAAGCCATCAAATAAATTTTACCTGCACCCATGATGGTGCCTACTCCCATAGTAATTGCTCTGCGCGGTACATTTTCAATGGCGTTAAAATCACCGGCAGCATCAGACATGGTTATCGTATCTAATGAAATTAAGCGGGTAGGAGAGTTGATGCCCGAGCCCGGCTCATTAAAACCTACATGTCCGGTACGCCCAATCCCTAAAAGTTGTAAATCAATGCCTCCGTAGGACAATATTTTTTGTTCGTAGGATTGGCAAAATTGATATACATCTTTTTCAGCAATTGTACCATCAGGTATGTTAATGTTTTCTTTTGGAATGTCGATGTGATTAAACAAATGCTCATGCATAAAATATACGTAGCTTTGAACTCGATTAGGTTCCATGGGGTAGTATTCGTCTAAGTTAAAAGTTACTACATTCTTAAAACTTAAACCTTCTTCTTTGTGCATCCGTACCAATTCTTTATACACACCTATGGGACTAGAACCGGTGGCTAATCCTAATACGCAAGTTTCCCCGCGTTTTGATTTATTGCGGATAAGTGCCGCAATTTGTTCGGCAATCCAAACAGATGCCGATTCCGAATCTTCAAAAATATTGGTGTATAAATTTTCATATTTTCGTTCAAGTTTACCTTGTACATTTAAGTTTGCCAATTTTTCAGTCATAATGTTGCGTTAAATTGTTATATTGTTATATTGCTAAATTGTTATATCATTACACCATTAAATCATTATATCATTAATTCATTACACCATTAAATCAACTTTATTTTTTAATTTCTATATTTTGTCCGTCGATGTATAAAGCTGCTGCTCCCAGTATGGCAATATCTGCTTTTTCAGACAGTTTAATTTTTAATTTTTTAATACTGTGTTTGTAAATAAATGTTCGGATTTTTTCCCACATGAATTTTTCAAAAAAAGGAAAAGCTTTTGATATAGAGCCTCCAAGAATAATAATCTCAGGGTCGCTCGTAAAAAGAATCACCTTAATTAAGTTACCCAAATCAAAACCGTATTGTTCAAATATTGCTAAAGCAATTTTGTCTTTTTTGCCGGCTCTTTTAAGTAAAACATCGAATTTAATACCGTATTTTTCTTCAAAATAACTTTCGGAACAATAATATTCAAAATCATGGTCGCGATAAGGAACAGAGCCGTATTCACCAGCACCGCAATTGGTACCGGAATATAAATGTCCTTTGAAAATTATTCCTGCTCCTACACCGGCACCCAAAATCAAACCCACTACGTTTTCATATTCTACTGCTTGTCCAAAATATTTTTCGCCTACTGCAAAACAGTTTGCATCATTATTCACATAAACAGGAACACCAAAACGGCTCTCCAATATTTCTTTTAAATGAACTTCGCGCCAAGCGGGTATCTTTTGCACTTTATATACAATTCCTTGATTTACATCTACCAGACTTGGCACCCCGATTCCTATTCCTGCCGTTTCATCATCATAAACATCCGATATAGAGTTAATTACATCGCTCAAAACTTCTTCTTCCGTGCCCTTATTATTGATGATGTATGAATTGCTTTTGATTAAATTTCCATTATTTACTTTTCCTGCTAAAAGTTTTTTTCCACCCAGCGATACGCCAATTATTGCACTGTTTTTAATTTTTTCCATAATATTGTTTTTGGTTTTTTTATAGAATTAAACAATTTGTTTATTGTTTAATCATAGTGCTACACTTTAACTCTGTCGTAAACAAGCGAAGCTGCACCAAATATAGCAATATTAGGCGTTTTTGTAAATATAATCTCCATTTTTTCTAATGATTCGGGATAAGGAAAAGTTTTTAAAGTATTATAAAGTGATTTTTCAAAGAACTTTTTTGAAGAAGCAACAGAACCACCTATTATAATTTTATTGGGGTCAACAGCAAACATTATTGTTTTAATCGCATTTCCAAGATGTTTTCCAAACTCATCAAATGCTTTTAATGCATCTGCGTCTCCTTTCTCTGCTTTTTTATACAAATGTTCACCGTTTTCATGATAGTAGGTCTTAAAAAATTTTCCACTACAATAATCTTCGTATATGCTTTCAAGATAAGGAATTGAACCAAACTCTCCCGAGCCGCAATTAGCATCTTTAAGCAAATGTCCTTCGGTGATTATGCCTGCTCCCATTCCTGTTCCAAGCGTTAAACCCACAAAATTTTCACATCCTTGACCCGCTCCAAAGCGGTATTCGCCTAAGGCAAAGCAGTTTGCATCGTTATCCAGGAACACAGGAACATCAAATCTTTTTTGAAGAATATTTGCCAAAGGAACATTTTTCCAGGATGGAATGTTTTGAACGTGATAAATAACCCCTTTTTCTCTATCTACAAGGCTTGGTACACCAATTCCTATTCCTGCAAGGTCTTTTTCAATCAAATCGGATATTAACTCTGTGATTATAT
>JAKIUH010000056.1 GCA_021647685.1 Bacteroidales bacterium | reverse complement strand
GTTATTTGGATTATTTATCTCCAAATGAATTTGAAAAAAGGTATAATTTGGAGTCTTAAAGAAATTAGGTTTTTATTGAATTATTAATTGCCTAGCTTATGGGGGACATTCCAGTCATTTGTTCAGTTCATATTATTAATTAATGGTAAAACTTTTCACAATCCTATTGAAGTAACCGAGAATCAATTTCTTACAGATGATGTAAAAAATATTTTAGAATGTAATATTAAAAGTTTTAACCAATATCAAGAGAGTGCTTATATTCTTAGTGAATATAATCATACTAAAGATATTTTACTTAAATATTTACTTCTTTATCATATTATAGAAAATTTTATGTATAGAAGACCCATTTCTGAGATGGCAACTACAAAGTTTACTATTAGAGATTTTAAAAACCTTTATAAAAAAGTAGATATAAGTGAAGAAAAAACATTAAAAGAACTTTTAACAAAAATTAAAACTGAAAATATTACAACTACAGATACATTAGAGAATTATTTTAATAATAAGCTTAACAATTATAGAGACTCATTAATTAGTCATAATGAAATAAATCAAATTTTAACAAAAATGACTTTGCCAAATTTAAGTGGGTTAAATTATAGTAATTCATCTAAACTGATTTACTATTTTAGAAATTCAATTATTCATAATAAAGAGACAGAATTTCATATCTCACATACAACTTTAAATAGTTCATCTGATTTAGTTAAGTTTTTTGAGGATTTTTTATTACCTGTACTAGAGAATATTATTGATTTTTTTATCTTTAAAGAAGAATCATTAATAGACTATCCAAAAAATCATTTACTGCTATATTGAGAGCATTATGAAACATAAAGACCTATTTTTAAAACTCTACCAAGCTCAAAATGAAACCGATTTACAAGCCGTAATAGATTCAAATCCTCTTTTTCAAGACCAGTCAAACTGGCATCCTCTTGGAGGTAACGAAAATAACTTTGCGACCATAGAAAATCAACAAGCTTCTGCGATAGGAGCCTTAATAGAAAAATTCACGAACTCTATCGATGCAATACTTATGAGAAGGTGTTATGAAATGGGTATTGACCCTAAATCTCCAGAAGCACCCAAAACCATGCAAGAAGCCATAGAAAGATTTTATGGAGAAAAGTATCAATGGCTTTCAAGAGAGTTTATCAAAGAGCAAGCTTCCAATATACAAGTCATTGCAGACGGAACAACCAAACTCAAACATGCAAGAACTTATGATACTTCTTTGACTATCTATGACGATGGAGAGGGGCAACACCCAGAAGATTTTGAGTCAACATTTTTGTCTATAGGCAAAGGGAATAAAAATGATATTCTTTTTGTGCAAGGAAAATATAATATGGGTGGCACAGGGGCGATAGTGTTTTGTGGTAAAAATCGTTATCAACTTATCGCATCAAGACGATATGACGGTAGTGGTGAGTTTGGATTTACACTTATACGAAAACACCCTTTTAGCGAAGAGGATAAAAAAACTAAAAAGAATACCTGGTATGAGTATCTCAAAATAGATGGAAAAATACCATCATTCCCTATTGACACTTTAGAACTTGGACTTCATGAAAAAGAATTTAAAACAGGATCAATTATAATTGAACAGGATGCGGAAAAATCTACTAATGTAAATACTTCACTGGTTATTAAACCGGGTGGCTCATTATTAATAGATAATAATATGGATCCAAATTCTTCATTTAGTCTTTCTCTTGGTTCTAATACTTATACAACTTTTGAAGAAGGAAGTACTATTGAGTTGGATGCTACGCAGACAGGTACTGTTAAACCCATTATTTTAAAACAAGGAGCATCACTGCTCGACATGAGTACCGGCGAAAAGCCAGGGGTTTTTGAATATTCATTTATGCAAAATGTACCAGAGTTATTCTCAATACCTTTTAACTCTATGAATTCGAGCAGTTTAACTACTAATGCATCTATGAGTTTATGGGATGAGAATGCAAGTACTTGGAGCGTTTTGAGTGCAGCTACTGATTTTGTGGCTATGGAAGGATTTAAAGTTGAGTATCCCTCAATGAATTACAATGCCGGATTAAGTGGTATCTTAAACTCAGGCAGTATAAGCAAAACTTTAGACTACAATGCAAAAAGTATTGCCGGCGAAGCAGGATGGAATTTAACAGGCAATCCCTATCCAAGTGCTATAGTTTGGGATTCTGTAAGTACAGATAATATTTCGGCTGCTGTTTATACTTATAATGAACAAACTAAGCAATATAATGTGTATATGAAAGGTGGCTTGTCTTTGAATGGTGCTGTACCGTATTTACCGGTTGGAAAAGCATTCTTTGTACGTGCTAATGATGCTAATGGGACATTTCAATTGACAAACGCTGCAAGATCACATTATGATTTTAGCACGCCACTGAAAGCTACGCCTAATGATTATTTAAAATTAGCAGTAGAAGGAAACAGTTATTCGGATGAAACAATTATTCGTTTTCTTCCCGATGCAACTGATGATTATGATTCGCAGCTTGATGCATTTAAGTTATTGGCAGAAGACGATGCTGTGCCTCAAATATATTCTGTTTTGCAATCAGATGAATCAATGATGGCAATTAACACATTATTACCTCCGGGAGATAAAGGAATTACAGTTCCTCTCAATTTTAAGGCAACGGTTCCGGGCACCTATAAAATTAGCGTTAAAGACCTTAACTTTGATGCTTCGGTGAGTGTTGTACTTAAAGATTTAAAGAATAACACTACACAAGATCTGAGAACAAATCCAGATTATACTTTCGATTTTGTTTCGGGGGATCCTGAGAATCGTTTTGAAATTCAGTTTGGTGCGGGAATTACCGGTATTGAGCATCAATTGACTGAAAGTTTAGAGCTTGATATTTTTGCCACCGGCAATATTGTAAATATTAAAACATTTGATGATAAAGATTATCGTTATGAAGTTTACGATATTAAAGGAAAAATTATAAAACAAGACAAATTGTATAATAAAGGATTGAATACGGTTGTTATAAATGTTCGACAGGGTGTTTATATTATCAAAGTTATTTCAAACAATCAATCGGTAAGTAAAAAAATAGCCATATTAAAATAGTGTGTATAAATGTTTTTTTTAATAAAAAGCCGCTCTAAAAAAGCGGCTTTTCATTTATTTAGGGTTTGCTGAAAAGCTCAGATGTGCATCTATTTTGGATTTTGTAAAGTGCAGATGTATAGAAATACTGCAAACTGAACAAAATACAAAAGAGGTGTGCAACTGAGCAGCTAAAAATATAATTGTTTGTATTTAATAAATACATTATTTTTTTGATATTTTAGTGAAAAACCTTGCATTTCAAGGCTGTAATGCAAACATAAAACACTGATTAATAATGTATTTAGCGTTTTTCAGCAAGCCCTATTTAAAACTATATCCGGGTATATCAATTAAAATGAATAAAAAATAATTTATAATTTTTGAATTTATAGTATTATATTTGATACTTATTTATCAGGTGAAAATACTTAATCATGAGGCTAAAGTTAAACATATTGTCTTTATTACTATTATTATCGAGTTTTAGCACTATCTACTCACAAAACATTGATAGCCTTATCAATGCTGCATTAATAATGCCGGATGATACCAATAAGGTTATTGTGCTAAATGATATTGTTTGGAAAATCAAAACCTTGAAAGCTAAAACTGCAGACAGTTTGGCAAATATCAGTATTCAGTTATCAAAAAAAATTGTATATTCTAAAGGCTTGGCTTATGCTTATAAAAACCAAGCAACAATATATTACTACCAAGGTGATTATGATACTGCCCGTGTTATTTATGAAAAAAGCTTGCATGAATTTGAAAAAATTAACTTTAAAAAAGGTATTGCAATAGATTTACGAAATCTTGGAAATATTTATGACCAACAAGGAAATTCAAAAGCAGCTTTGGAGTATTTTTTGAAAAGCTTAAAAATTCGTGAAGAGATAGGAGATAAAAAAGGAGTTGCTGCGGTAAATGCAGCTATTGGATTGGTTTATAATAAAATAGGTGAAACAGAACAAGCTGCCAAGTATTATGAAAATGCTTTAAAAACCTATGAAGAATTAGGCAACAAATCAGGGGTAGCTAAGATTAATTATTATCTTGCGAATTTGATGTTCGATAAATTCATACCTATTGATACAATTACTACAGTGAATGATACTATAATTGTTTTAGATACAGCCAGTTTGATAAAGTCAGAACAATACCTACTGAAAGCTTTACCTGTATTTGAAGAAATTGGTGATATTAGATATGTTGCCGGAATTGATGAAATACTCGGCTTAATATATCAAAATAAAAAAGATCTTAAAAAAGCTTTGAAATTTTTAACCCATAGTTTAGAATTACGGGAACAAATGGGAAATAGTTTTGGTATTGCAAACTCTTATAAGAACTTAGGTAGTTATTATGAAGGAGTAAAAGAAGATGCAACAGCCTTAGAGTTTTATTTAAAAGGTTTGGAAATTGCACAACAAATAGATGCTAAGGATATAAAAAAAGAATTGTATCAAAGACTTGCTCAAATTTATAAAAAACAAAAAAAATATAATTTAGCTTACAAATATTTGGCTAGTTATGTTATTCTGAAAGACAGTTTGCAAAATGAAGACAACACCAAGAAAATGACACAATTAGCCATGCAATACGAATTTGATAAAAAACAACGGCTGCAAGAAGAAGAACAAAAACGAAAAGATGCAATACAGCAAGAACGATTAAAGCAGCAAAAAATGCTCACCTATTTTTTTGTGGCAGGCTTTGTATTTATGTTAATTCTCGCTTTTGTGATTTTTAAAAATTACCGGCACAAACAAAAAACCAATCAGATTCTTGAGGAAAAAAACCAAATGCTTCAAGAGCAAAAAGATAAAATTGAAGCCCAAAATCGAGATATTACCGACAGTATTAAATATGCACAACGTATTCAACAAGCATTGTTGCCACCTGATGAGTTTTTGAAAAAGCAATTACCGGAATATTTTATATTTTTTCGTCCGCGCGATATTGTCAGTGGTGATTTTTATTGGGCTACGGAGAATTATGATAATTTCGTTTTCACAGCAGCCGATTGTACCGGTCATGGTGTGCCGGGTGCTTTTATGAGTATGTTGGGTATTTCTTTCTTAAATGAAATAGTTAACAAGTATGACCCCGAATCCGGCGAAGTAATGCGTGCACATATCATTTTAAATCATTTAAGAAATGCTGTAAAAACATCTTTGCGCCAAACCGGCTCCGATGATGAAGCTAAAGATGGTATGGATATGGCATTGATTGTTATGGATAAAGAACGAAAAACTCTACAATATGCCGGAGCACATAATCCGCTTTTTATAATCCGCAATGGTGAATTATTACAGTATAAAGCCGATAAAATGCCGGTAGGAATCTATATCAGAGAAAAAGAATCATTCACTAACCATGAAATTCATCTTCAAAAAGGAGATATTGTTTATATGTTCTCCGATGGTTATGTTGATCAATTTGGAGGAGAGAAAGGGAAAAAGTTTATGATTGCGAATTTAAGAAAGTTGCTGCTTGAAATACATCATTTACCTATGAATGAACAAAAAAATATCTTAGAACAGAAATTTGATTCTTGGATTAGTTATACTGATGTTAAGGGAGAAGTTTACCGGCAAATTGATGATGTTTTGATAATTGGATTTAGAGTGTAATTTTTTCCGGTTGTTTTGTTTTAATTATTGGTAGGAGTGGAGCTTTTTAGACTACAAAATAATATTATCCCTTAGAATATTTATTTGAGATATGGAAAGAAAAGAATTTTTAATAAATAAATATTTGCCTGAACAATAGTCAGGCAAATAATTTTAAGCATCAATTAGCATATTTATTCTTCACAAAGTGCTTCCAACATATCTTCAATATCACCGGGTGTAGATGAAATTTTCATAAACTGAGCCATAGTTAATTTAGGCCAATGAAGTGCCAATCGGTATTTTCCGTGCAGCATTATGGCTTTATTTTCCAACAACAAAATTTCATAAGGGAGTGCAGCAATATGGCGGTCACCTATTTTAGGTAAAAAATAAGCTTCTCCTTCTTCTTTATCCAATAAACCAATCCCATATACTGCAATTTTTGATTTGTTAAAGCGTAAACTATACACTTTTAGCATATGTCCTTTTTTTGCAGCCAGATTTTTTTCAATAATCCGTGCTCCATCTTCAAAAGAGCTGAATGTTTTTAATTCAACGGGGTCATCAAAGTAGGGCATTGCCATCATGTAATGATATTTGCGTAATTCTTCTTTTGTCAGACTACCTCCAAAGGGTGTAAAATCATTCCCTACAGCTTTTAATGCATCTTTAATATCATTTGTGATTTTTTGCAATTTAGTTTCGTAAGGGGTAATTTTATCCCTTAAATAGGCATTGAAAATATATTCAGGATTGAGTAAACTTACTTCAATACCCTCACTTGTTTTGCGTAGTGCTACTTTCTGCATGCTTGCCAGTACACGCTGATCTTTTCCGATAAGTGTAATTCCGTAAATATCGCTTCTGGTAAAACAAATAACTTCATATGCAGGATTTCCGGCCGGACTGTATGAACCGAATATTTTAAAATTTTTTGTTTTAAGAGCATTGCTTACTTTTGTTTTAGCATCTTGCATATTTCCTTTTAAAACACCTACTTTGTAGTAGGACGGTATTTCTTGTGCCGGTACATTACTAATTAATAGGAATAAAGTGATTGTCAGAAAATAATGTTTCATTGTATTCATAGTGGTAATATTTTAGGTTTAAATTTGCAAATTATTACCACTTTCGCACGCAAACAATGATATTTGTCATATATTTGGATTAGTAGATGTATAAATATTCTAATTTATTAATTTATAAATAGATATATATATTTGTATGTCGGAAAACATAGGAGAATTAGTATTTTCCAAACATTTTTAATTTATATTTTAAGGATAATATTTTTTTTATTAAATTGCAATTATAAATTAAGTTTATAATTTCAGACTTGAAAAACAAAAAACAAAATAATATAGAAAAACAAAATATTTCTTTACATCAGGAGTTGAAATTATTAAAGCAAGAGAACTTAGAACTTAAAAATTTAGTTAAAGTCCATCAAGAAAGAGAAAAGGAACTTGAAATTCTTGTTGAAGAAGGAGGGGTTGCCATAATTATGGGTGATGAAAAGGGGCGAATTATTAATTGCAATAAAAAAGCAGTGAGCATAAGCGGGTTCTCAAAGGAAGAATTAAAAAAAAGAAAAATAAATCAAATACTTGACAACCAGAAAATACCTTGCAGTTTTAACCGAAAAGATCCGGAAGAACCTATTAATGAGTTTAATTCGGAACAAAAATTATTGAAAAAGAATGGCAAAAAGATATATGTCTCAACGACCACCACTTTGTTACCCAATAATCAATATCAGATAATAATAAAGGATATACATGCCCGAAAAATGGCGGAACTTGCCTTAATTGAAAGTGAAAGGCGTTTTAGAATGCTTACCGAAAACATGTATGATGTTGTTTGGACAACCGACCATAAACTTAAAACTGTGTTTATCAGCTCTTCCATACAAAACTTAACAGGATTTCAAGCCGAGTTTTATTATAAAAAAAACTTAAAAGAACTGGTAACTTCAATTTCTTACAGATTGATATTGGATACTTTACGCAAAGAAAAGGAAAAGTTAAAGAAAAGTTTACCCAAAAAAGACAAATATTATATATCAATAGATATAAAATTATTACACAAAACCAAAATTAGTGTTTGGGTAAACATGAAAGCAGTTATTTTGCAAAATAAATATGGGAATATTATTGGTTATCAAGGAGTTTTTAGAGATATCGAAGATAAAAAACAAATTCTGCAAAACCTAAATAAACACAAACAGAGGTATGATTTTGCTTTGGAAAGTACACAGGCAGGAGTTTGGGAATTAGATAAAAATTTGATTAAAATAGAATGTGATAAACATTTATTCAATTTATTGGGTTATAAACAAAAACAGAATATTCTTTTTAGTGACTGGATAAATACAATTTATCTTGATGACCGGATATATGTTATTGATATACTTGAAAGTATTCTTGAAAATAAAATTCATCAAAAAACTTATGAGTGCCGTAGAATACATAAAGATAAACATATTGTGTGGTTTAAAGAACATGCAAAAGCCATTACAGACAGTGAAGGGAAAGTTACCGGAATAATGGGGAACTCTAAAGATATAAGTACTGAAAAAAGGATAGAGGATAAAAAATTTAAGTACTATGCCGGATTACAATTGCTGATAGACAGCTCCATAGAGTTTTTACAACTTAAATCGTTTCATGAAATTAATGATTATATTGGTGAAACTCTTGTAAAGATGATTCCAGATAGTGTTATCATTATTACTACATTAAATGAAATAGAAAAAACAAGCAAAGCACAAAACTTATATGGTGCCGAATTTTACAAACTCATGGATGAGTTTGATGAAATTGGCTGGAATCCTTTTAAGGATACTGTTCCGGTATCAGATAAATTTATTGAAAAAGTGAAGCAAATAAATTTAGTTAAATACGAAGGTGGATTTTATCATTTTTTTGAAGATATGTCCACACTGAAAGTCAATAATTTTATTCGAGATAAATTTAAGTTTAAAGATGTTTACCTAATAGGAATTGTTGCAGAAGAAAGAATTTTTGGAAACATTATTATTTTATTAAAAGAAAACACGAAAATTGTCAGTCCTGATTTTTTAGAGGCATTTATATATATTGCTTCAATTAATATCCTAAAAAAACATATTGATACAGAACTTCAAAGAAAACACTTAGCCTTATTAAAATCTGAAAAAAAATATAAAAAATTAATAGCAACTAAAGATAAATTTTTTTCGGTTATATCTCATGATTTGAAAAATCCGTTCAATACGATTATCGGTTTTTCGGGTCTTTTAATGAACAAATACGATAAACTGGAACCGTCAAAAGTTAAAGAATACAGTAAATTAATTTATGAGGCTGCCAGCAGTAGCTATGAAATGATGCTAAATTTGTTTAAATGGGCTAAATCGCAAAGGGGTAAATTAAAGCCGGTATTGGCATACCTGAACATAAATGAGCTTGTTGATACAAACCTTAAACTTTTTGCCAGCGAAGCGATAAAAAAAGACATTAAACTAAGCTACCAGCCTATTGCTGATGCTGAAATATATTCAGATTATAATATTATTGATACTGTATTGCGTAATTTAATATCTAATGCAATAAAGTTTTCAAATCGTAAAGGAACTATTATTATTTCTGTTGAAAAAACAAATACCTTCGTGCAAATTAGTGTTGCTGATAACGGAATAGGAATACAGGAAGAAAAAAAAGCAAAAATATTTAAGATAGAGCAGGGGAAAACTACCTATGGAACGGAGCAAGAAAGAGGTTCCGGTTTGGGATTAATACTTAGCAAAGAGTTTATTGAACTCTTAAACGGTAAAATTTGGTTTGAGAGTGAAGAAGGTAAAGGCTCAACATTTTATTTTACAGTACCTTTAAAGACAAATACGTAGTTTATGAAATTATTAATGATTTATTGTACAAAATTTGCCTATAAACCGGCAGTTAAAAATTTAGATTTTGTAAAAAATATTTCTGAAGAAAAAACATTTGAAAATGTTTTAGTGGCATTTATTCAGGCGGAGGAAAAAGACGAGGATAATTTAACATCAATAGAGAAAAAATTAGTAAAGAACTTAAAATGGGCAGCTAAAAAGAACGAAACCAATACGGTTATTTTACATTCATTTGCACATTTATCGGAGAGTAAAGCAAAGCCTGAATTTACCAAGGAACTATTTGATCAAGCCGAAGCTCGCTTACAAAATGCAAATTATGAAACAGCACAAACACCGTTTGGCTATTTTTTAGATTTGGATGTAAAAGCACCCGGATATTCATTAGCCAGAATCTTTAAGGATTTGTAGGCGATTAATATGAAAATGTGAAAACACTTAATGATCACCTAAAATTATGGATAAATACATTATTGAAGCAGCTAAATTATTAAAAAATGCAAAATTTGCTACTGCTTTTACCGGTGCAGGGATATCTGTTGAAAGTGGTATTCCACCTTTTAGAGGGAGTATGGGGTTATGGAATAAATATGACCCTGTTGTATTGGATATAAACTATTTTCATACCCATACCAAAGAGGCATGGAAAGTGATTAGAGAATTGTTTTATGATTTTTTCGGCAAAGCAAAACCAAACCCTGCACATATTGCATTATCTCAAATGGAGAAAATGGGTATTTTAAAAGCACTTATTACACAAAATATTGATAATTTGCATCAAGAAGCCGGCAGTAAAGAGGTTTATGAATATCATGGTACGGCGCAAACTATGGTGTGTACTAAATGTGGCTCAAAATATCATTCATCAGGTATAGATATGAGTATTTTACCGCCTTTATGCAAAAAGTGCAAAGGAGTTTTAAAACCTGATTTTATTTTCTTTGGTGAGGGAATTCCACCCGAAGCGGCACATAAATCATCACAAGCCGCTGAGAAATCAGATGTTTTTTTGGTAATAGGAACAACAGGAGAAGTAATGCCTGCTTCAATGTTGCCACAAATTGCAAAGCAAAACAGAGCTAAAATAATCGAAGTGAATGTAGAAAACTCAAATTACACAAATCATATAACGGATATATTTTTACAAGGAAAAGCAGGTGAAATACTTCCAAAATTATTGGATGCTATAAATCAAGTTTAAAACCCATAACCAAAACATCATCAAATTGGCGGTTATCTCCTTTCCAATGGGTGAATTTTTTACTTAATTTATCATATTGTTCTTTCATTGAAAGTGATTCATTTTCAATAAATAATTTTTTTAAATTTGAGATATAGAACTTTTTATTTTTAGGTCCGCCAAACTGGTCAGGAAAACCATCTGAAAACATATATAAAGTGGCATCTTTATTCATTGGAAAAGTATGGTCGGTAAATTCGGGCTTGTCATCTCCAATTAACTCATCGGCAATACCAAATTCATCACCTTCTATTTCAGTAACTGTTCCTTTGTTTAAAATAAATGCTGTATGATTAGCCAGTGCAAGTTTTATTTCTTTATTTTTTTTATCAAAGCGGCACAATGAAATATCCATACCATCAGCGTGATCTTCGCTTTCTTCTGATCGACTTTGGCTCAATGCCTGACGAACTCCCAGGTGTAGCTCTTTTAATATTTCGGAAGGGGTATAAATACCTTTTTCATTCACAATATGATTTAAAAGGGTGTTGCCAATCAAAGACATAAAAGCTCCGGGAACGCCATGTCCTGTACAGTCAACTGCAGCCACAAAAAGCTTATCGTCTTGAACTGAAAACCAATAAAAATCACCGCTTACCACATCTCTTGGACGAAAAAATACAAAAGATTCCGGAAAAAAATATGTTAAGAGTTGATTAGAAGGTAAAATTGCCGATTGAATTCGTTCACCGGACTTGATACTTGCCATTATTTGGTGATTTTGCTCTTTTATTTTTTTATTCTGCTCTTCAAGTTTTTTATTTTGTGTTTCCAAAATTTGGTTCATCTTTTTCTTTTCCCTGTAATGGCGATAAATAACAATTAACAGTATAAATAGCAAAAGCAAGCCAATAAGCGTTCCATAAATAATTATATTTTTTTGCTTCAACTGTAAATTTTTCAAAGCAAGCTCTTTTCGTGCAGCATCAATTTCTTGGGCAGCCATCTGCATATTTTGTTCGATTAAAAACAGTTCTGCTTCTCTTTGCTGTATTTTTAAACTGTCTTCATGAGTTTTGGCTAACAGACGATCGTTTTCTAATTTAGCACGTGCAAGTTCTATAAATTCCTTACGTAAGCTAAGTTTGTGTTCTTTGATATCCAAACTGTCTGCTGCGGTTTTATTCTGCCTTTGTGTTAATTCTTGAATTTGTTTTTGATAAACAATAACCGCTTCTTTCTCTTTAAACTCATTTTCATCGACATTTAAACTTTCAAAATCTTCATCCGTTAAATTTTGGGTGGCTTTTTCTAATGACGATGCCCTGTTAGCGGAGTCTTTTTTTGATGCATCAAGTATTAAAGATGCTTTATGTCGTGCATTGGCAATAATCTTATCCGCTTTAATTTGTGCTTCTTTAATCAATAAAGAGTCTTGTTGTTTTTGATTTGGATTTTCAGAAAGAAGTTTCTTTTGCTTTTCAAGCTCATTTTTATAATAATTAATTTCTTTCTTAAGCTTTTCTATATGTTTAAATAATATTTTTTCATTATTTTTGTTTCCACTGATATTTTCTGAAACAAAATCATCCTCTTTTAAATTAAAGTAGTATTTTAAAACGGGCAAGCCTGCTTCCGAACGTAAATCTCCTTTGCCCACAGAGTCCAGTATTACAATATTTATTTTTTTATAAAATTTCCCGGTGTATCCTTTGGGTATTTGTGTGTCAATAATAATTTTTTTTGATACAAATCCTTTTTTTGAAAATTCAAGTAAATAAATACTATTTAAATCAAATTTAATATTGAATGAGCCTTGTACTGATGTTAGTGCACTATCCACCGGAGTGTTGTTTTTATACAGCTTATAGAGTACTTCATGCAGTTTTTCCTTTTTTGTATTAATAACTTTCCCTGTCAACGTAAATTTTCCGGTTTGCGATTTTATTCCTAATGAAGCGCTTAGGATAAGGAGTAGTATGAATATTTTTTTTATAAAAATCTGCATTCAGATAATTTAATAGTTAAAAAATTTTAGGGAAAAAATAATGCCAAATATAATAATTTCCCGCTTTACTATCAAATTATCAGTATAAAACAAATTATTTTTTAATATCAACTTTAAATCCGCAGACCATGCTTGTAGTAGAATATGGTTTGCGGATTTTAGGATCAAAACTTAAAAAAATTAAAGTTTTCCTATTTGTGTTATTTTAAGAATCTTAAATCCTTTATTTTTTAGATTTAATGCAGATTTTTCTGCTGCATCTTTTGTTAAAAATTTACCATAGGTATATAACAAGGCTCCGTAAGTATTTTTCCGAACATTAAAATCTTCCAATAATTCAATATTTTTATTTACGGCATCTGTGCTGTTTTCTATATCTACAAGAATCGTAAAGTATTGATTCATATATGTTTCGTCTTGCTCTTCAATTTCTAATGTTCCATTATTTTGAGCAATATCCATTACGGCTATTAATGAGTCAATTCTGTCTGTTTCCGTATTTTCTTCGATATCATATATGCCCGTGCTGACTTCTTCTATTTTAGCTTCTTGTTCGCTGTTTTTTATCTGCATATTTTTTATAAGACTGTCTAGCTCATTTTCATCTATACTTGAAGAATCTTTATTAATGGAATAAATTCCGGTACTTGACTCAACGATTATCTGTTTTTCTTTTTCATTTTTATCAGTAATTATTACTTGTTGAACCGATAAACTGTCTTTGCTAATATCTTGTTTGTCCGTTATATACGTTTTTGTTGTATCTACAGTAATAATATTATCTGCCGTAAGTAAACTATCTTTTGTAAAAGGCTTATTTTTTAAAGTATCACTTGAAACAATAAGTGGCGGATTGAATAAACTGTCCGGAATAGTTTTTTTAGCCTTCTCTTTATTTATACCATAAGTTATTGATATTTCATGAAGCACATTGTAAATGCTTGTTATTTTACTGATGCCTATATCGGCAGCATAATTAATTCTGAAATCTGAAAAATTTATTCCGGTTGATAAAACCAGTGCTTTCCTGCTTCTATAGCCTATGCCAAGCTGAAATCTGTTTTTGTAATTGGTAATGAGCATTACATCATAGCTTAAAGACAAATCTTTACTGTATAAAGTATAAACAAAAGGAGTTAATGTAACTTGATTCTTCATTAAATCAAACCGGTAATTAATTGCTGATGAAAAAACAGGTTTAAAATTATTTCCTGAAACAAAAAGTCGTGGTAAAGCCATAGATAATTCAAACTTACGATAGCGATAAACAATTCCTGTTGCGGTAATTAACCGGATACCCGTAAAGCTTTCTGATACTATTTCAATAATAGCATTTGGATCACTTGCCACTATTTTTGAATTATCAATTGAATTAGCTGAATAGCCAATTGAAACTCCAAAACGTAAAGATTGTTCTTTGTTAATATCTACATGATAGGAATAGTCAATTAGTCCTGAAAAGAAATTAAATAAACCTTCGGAATAATTTTCAATTCTTAAACCTAAGCCCATATTTTTATAAATTGGCGAATGAATACCAAACATAATTTGCTTGGGCATTCCTTCAATGGAAGAACCTGCGCTTCGGTAATTTAAAAGCAAAGAGGTACTGTTTTCATAACCTGTATAGGCTGGATTTAAGTTATAGTAATTATATGGATATAATACTCCTTCATAAAATTTCTGCGCTTGTGTATAATTTACAGTAAACAAAAAAAATACTAAAAAAACGAATATATATTTCAGATAAAATCTGTATATCATATTAAAAACCTAAATAAATATCCCTAAAAAAATGAATTTATTTTCTTATCAGATTAATAAATCCTGTATATTTTTGATTGGTTTCCGGATTAATCAATATATAATAGTAGGTTCCTGTAGGCAATATCCCATTATTATACCTACCATCCCAATCGTTGTTGTAATTTTTTGTTTGATAAACGGTTTGTCCGCTTGCCGTTCTGATAATTAACTCAAAATCTCTATAATTTTCAATATTTTTAATTATCCAATATTTATTTCTTGAGTCGTCCGGTGTTATAATATTGTTTGCTTCAAACTTTTCAGCGACATCTACAACCGAAATAATTACAGTATTATTTACTGATTTTGGTTCAATGCCATCATCAGTAACATTTATAATCAAATTATACTCAGGAGTTATTTCATAATTTAGTATATTGCCTGCTGTTAGACGAATTTCACCGCTGTTTTCATCAATTTCAAAAGTATTATCTGTATTGCCGGAAACAATTGAAAAACTCAAATTATCACCATCGGGGTCATTTGCTTGTACTGTACCGACAAGCGTACCCTCAGGACTGTTCTCAGGAATACTAAAATGTTGATTTTCTAAAATTGGACTGTGATTAATATAAACATATTCAATACTAAAAACATTTGATGCCATATTGGCATTA
>JAKIUH010000479.1 GCA_021647685.1 Bacteroidales bacterium | reverse complement strand
GCCATCATCACGGCTTTATGAAAATAAGCATGACGCATGAATCGTTTATTTACAAAAAAGAACTGATTTCCGCCTTTTTTTCGAGCAATTTCAGGTTTACCAATATACCCGCTAATATTTACCAAATCTGTTTTCACATCAACCGGTACTACATTTTTACCTACTGCATCGCCAAAAACATGAATAATTCGCTGATATAAATTGGACACAGGCAAATTATAAACCTCTGTACCATTATGTTTTAATGAAAAGGCAATTTCGGGATAGCACAACACAATACGTTGAAATTGCACCAAAATATGCCTAAACTCCGTATTGTCCGATTTCAGAAAACGACGGCGCGCGGGGATATTAAAAAACAAATTACGCACTGCAAAATTACTACCCGCCGGACAACTGACAAATTCTTGTTCTTCAATTTCCGAACCACTTATTTTAAGATAAGTACCTAAGTCTTCATCAGCCAGACGTGTTTTAAGCTCAACTTGAGCCACAGCAGCAATCGAAGCTAAAGCTTCGCCACGAAATCCCATAGTGCGCAGGGCAAATAAATCTTCGGCTTTACGTATTTTAGAAGTAGCATGGCGTTCAAAAGCCATACGTGCATCGGTAGGCGACATTCCTTTGCCATCATCAATTACTTGTACCAAGCCCCTACCCGCCTCTTTAATTATTAACTGAATTCTTTTTGCTCCTGCATCAATAGCATTTTCCACTAATTCTTTAACCACCGATGCAGGACGTTGAATAACCTCTCCGGCAGCAATTTGGTTTGCCACAGAATCGGGTAGTAACTCAATAATATCTGTCATCTGCTTAATCTGTCAAAATCAAAATCTGTAAACTTTTATTTACAAAACAAAAAAGAAATAATAGGCAATCATAGTAAGTATTGCGGCAATAATAAAAACTCTGAAATTAGCTGATTTTCGCTGCTTTGAAACAAAGTTTCGATCCATATAGCGTCGCATTTGCCCTTTTATAGCAGGAACATATTCTCCTTTTTCATTTACCGGATTTCCAAAACCGGCATCACGCTTAGCACGCTCAACACGTTGTTCAAATTCTTCTTTTTGAGCATCGTAATATCGGGTTTTAAAATCAAAAACTTTATGTGCCGGTATTTTAAATAATGAAGGTAATCCCATTTCAAAATAATTTATTTAATGCAAAGATATAATTTTTTTCACAAATGATATGAATTGGAAAATTTCGTGTTTAATTATATAAAAGTTAGTGTCGATCAAATAGTTTAACCAAGGAAACCCAAATAATTCATAAATAGTTTCTTCTTCTATATTTTACATATTATCCGCTGCAAACCATTCTGCATAAGATGTTGCCGTTTCATAAAGCCGAAGACTATATAATTTAACTTCCGGTGGCAATAAAGGTTTTATCCGGTCGGCAAACTCTGCCACCAAAAGTTCACATGTAGGTTGAAACGGTAAAATTTCAAAACGTTCAAACATTTGCGGTGTAAAAAACAAATCTTTGGTAGGTGCTGCCGAACTAAACACTACCGCATGGTCAAATTTATCAACAATTACCGAATTAACTAACTTTTTTAAATCTCCAAAATCCATAACCATACCGTTTTTCGGACTATCTTTATCGATTATCGGCTCACCAATTATCGTTACAAAAAGTTTGTACGAATGACCATGAATATTTTTACACAATCCATCATAATCCCATAAAGCATGAGCCATTTCAAAATTAAATTCCTTAGTTACTCTTATTTTTGGCATAATCTATATTTTTAATTTTTTTATCAATTTTTTATTTATCTAATATTCCTACTAATACACTAATCAACTCAAAAAGCGAAGCAATAATATCCCTATAAATAGGTATTTTTGCTATTTATACCTAATATATAACAAAAATCATTTTCCGCATCAAAAATAATAATTATTTTTGCATTGTTTAGATTTAATCTAAATTAAAATAAAAAAGATAATAGCATGCAAATTTCAGCTAATACTAAAATCTCGGAAATACTCAAAGCACATAAAAAAGCAATTGATGTAATTGCCGATATTAATCCGCATTTTAAAAAATTAAGGAATCCGGTTTTACGTAAAATACTTGCTTCGCGAGTAGATATTGAAACAGCTGCCAAAATTGGCGGAGTTGATCCTCAAGTTTTTTTCGATAAATTAAAACTAATTGGCTTTAAGCCTGTCAATAACACAAATACAGACAATAAACAAGACAATAACATAAAAAATAAAAATATGGTAGATATTAACAGCGATAAAATTACTGTACTGGATGTACGCGATGATTTAGCAAAAGGTATTGATCCTTTTAATCAAATCATGGAAACTGTAAAGAATTTTAAAGAAGGTGATATTTTAAAAATAGTTAATACTTTTGAACCCTCACCTATCATTAATGTACTAAAACAAAAAGGTTTTATTTCGCGTGTAGAGCATATATCCGATAAGGAAATTCACACGTATTTGCAAAAAATTGCCGAAGATAAAAGTGAAGAAATTAACAAACAAGCCATTGAAAAAGCAAAAACCGATGATTTAGACGCAGTTTTGGCATCGTTTAAAGAAAATTTTAAAGAAATTGATGTACGTGATTTGGAAATGCCCGAGCCAATGGTAAAAATTTTGGAAGAATTAAAACAACTGCCTGATAATTTTGCATTGTACGTACATCATAAAAAAGTTCCGCAATTTTTATTACCCCAATTAGATGAACGTGGATATGTATATCTG
>JAKIUH010000055.1 GCA_021647685.1 Bacteroidales bacterium | reverse complement strand
GCTTCACTGTAAGCGATGACGATTTCAATTCCAAAATGGTACGATTAAAAGAATGATACAAACGGTTTTGGAAGAATGGACAACAGGCATTTCAATTCCAAAATGGTACGATTAAAAGTCAGCAGCAACAAACACAAACACAAACTAAAACCAATTTCAATTCCAAAATGGTACGATTAAAAGTTATTTCTTCGTTCCTAACCGTTTAGTTTGGTCTCAATTTCAATTCCAAAATGGTACGATTAAAAGTTAAATCTAAATAAATATGCTGTATTTTCTAAATCAATTTCAATTCCAAAATGGTACGATTAAAAGTCAGAATTGCAACGTTTCATCACTTCCAATTTTCAAATTTCAATTCCAAAATGGTACGATTAAAAGTTGACATGGGAGTTTTGGGAAGATTTTATAACTGGATTTCAATTCCAAAATGGTACGATTAAAAGCTTAGCAGGGTGTCAGTTAGCATATATATATCAAGTATTTCAATTCCAAAATGGTACGATTAAAAGTTCGTTAATAGTAACACTACTTTGGTCTACAACCTGATTTCAATTCCAAAATGGTACGATTAAAAGGACGCACAAGCAGGAACTATGCCGGTTTCTGTTATGCGTTTCAATTCCAAAATGGTACGATTAAAAGCTGACGAACTTTATTCCTTTATAAATAGAGTAAAGGGTTTCAATTCCAAAATGGTACGATTAAAAGCAGGCGATAGCAGATAGTAAAGGATTAGGTATTGAAGTTTCAATTCCAAAATGGTACGATTAAAAGTGTAACGAGATCTCCTGAATTACCGGATGTATTCTGGTTTCAATTCCAAAATGGTACGATTAAAAGTTAATCCCCTGCTGTCGTGCTGTTCTGAAACTTTTGGTTTCAATTCCAAAATGGTACGATTAAAAGTTGTACCTGGTGTGATACTAAGGATATTTGGACACAGTTTCAATTCCAAAATGGTACGATTAAAAGTGTTGTTAATTGTCTGGTACGGTACGCCGGACAATTGTTTCAATTCCAAAATGGTACGATTAAAAGCCGTAATTTTGACGACAAAAATAGTCTAATTCTTAGAATTTTACAAATTTTTAGATTCCAAAAACCAGACTAATTTGTCGTCTATCATTAATAATATAAAAATACTCGCTGTTCGACAATATCTTTTATCGCTCTATTTTCAGTATGTCAAAGAACTTTTGTAAATTTTTATGCAAAATTTATTATTATTTATTAAGCTAAATTGAATATATCGACAATTTTCACAGAAACATATCTAAGTTATTACGCTCCTTGCCAATTATTTGCTTTTCTAACCATCGCTCTTCTCTCGATTTAAAAAAAATTAAACTGTCGTATTCTTCATCCATAATGGTTTTAGCTTTCAAAATTAATTCTTTTAATTTTACATCAGAAATTTCTCCTTCAAAAACTGAATTTTGTATCCAATTCAAATACTTGCGCATCAATTTCAACATCTTAGCTACGCGTTTCTCGCCAATATCATAAACTGCAATTATATACATTTTTAATATTTTAAATTCTTGCTTTTTTTACCACCACATTTTAAAACCTTTATATTCATTAATTCCCAGTAAATCTTTTTGCAACTTATAACATTCTAACTTTAAAAGATGCTTATAACTTACTTTCCGCTTTAAACTTCTGTGTTGAATGGTTTCTTCCAAACGGTTTTGAAAGGCTTCAATAAATTTTTTACGGGCTGCATCTTTAAGCACAACTTTATTTAATTTTACATCAAAATCTTTTTTTCGTAAAATCCCTTTATTCAACACTTTAAAAATAACTCTATCTACAATTATGGGCTTAAATACTTCTGATAAATCCAATGCCAAAGAATAACGCCGGTCGCCGGGACTATGTAAATAGCTGATTGTTGGGTTTAACTGTGTTTTATTAATAGCGCGCAAGGTCTCTGAGTATGCCAGCATATTACCAAATGATATTAAGGAATTTACCTCATTCAAAGGGGGTTGCATACTCCTGCCCCCCATTGTAAAATCATTAATAATCAAATCAAAACCTTCGTAATACCATTTTCTAATATTTCCTTCAATACCCATGAGTTCTTGTATTTCTATGGCTGTATCAATTTCTTTGCGTAAATTTTCAATTTTATTGATTAACGGTTCCAAATCCTTTCCTCTGTTGTCATAATATTTCAAATTTTTAAGCATATTGTAACTTGCAGCTTCAATAAATTGTTTGGCAAGAAAAATTCGATGTTTTTTATCAGCATAAGCATCTGTTTGTGCTATTATCATTTTGCCTGACAACAAACCATCGCGCGGCATAAACGAGCCGGTATAATTTTCGTAATAATCAAAAAAATGTACTGCAATATTGTTCTTGCCCAAAAAATTATACATTGCACTATTGGCATCAACCGAACCGAAAACATATAGCTGTTCTACATGTTCAACTGGTAAGTAGCGTGGTTTTAATTCTTTATTATTCTCATCAACAGGTGTAAATTTAAGGGTATTGTCTTTGCGCGACAGGCGACCGGGATTGAATAGATAATAGCTGCGTTTACTCATGTTTTAAATTTGAAAATTCGAAAATGATTAAATTTGAGAACTTGGAAAAGTTTATTTTATTTTTTGAAGTAATAATAATTTTTGAAATAATGTTTTTAATGTTTTCAAAGTTTTTCAACAGCTTTTCAGAAGGATTAGGATAAGTTTGAGATGCCTGACAAAGCATTAACCAATATTCGGTTTCTTTTATTTCTTTATCGGCAATTTTAAATTTATGTATAAAATCTGCTTTGCTCCCGGCACTTTGCGATTCACGAATATTAGCACCTATTGAAGTACCCGATTTTAACAATTGTTTTGCAATGACATATTTTCGTTTTTCTTCCAGGCGTTCGACATATTCAATAATATCAAGAGCAAACTCAAAACTCAATTCCAAAATATTATTTTTCTTTTCCATGATTCCTGATTTATTTTACAATCCAAATTTCCTCATTTCCAAATTTCCACATTCTCAATCCTCCATCACAAAACAAAAATCGTAATAACTACAATTTTTACATCTTGTTTTCTTTTTAATTGCAGGGACTATTTCCGAACTTATAATTTCCACTATTTCATCGGTTATTTCTTTTAACCTTTCAATGTCGATTGTCGATAAAAACACCTCTTCGGTTTTTCTCTCTTTCGGATATTCCAATATTCCGCTTACCCCTTCTATTCCGGCTTTTTCAAAAACATAAATGTAATATTTAAGTTGCCAAATATGTGCTTCGTGCAATTTGGGCGATTTTTTTATCTCGTGTATTATTTTGTTTTTAGCATCATAAAAATCAATTTTTATTCCGCCTATTTCCACTTCTTCGTATTTAGATGAGCGTTGCGGATAGCTTTCTTCGTGAATCAGTTTGCCTTCGTAAACTAAATCTGAAGTTTGTTCCATTTGAATACCATTAGCAAAGAGCCAGAGCTTGCGTTTGCAAACAAAATAATAGTTAATATGGGTTCCCGTAATTTGCATAAATCATACAATAGCAAACATTACAATTTTATGTTATTCATCATTATCTTTTTGATTTGGGAATACCTGTATTTTCGATGAGCTTTCAATTGCTTTTACGGCTATATCTTTAACGCTGTTTTCGGCTTTATTTGCTTTTTCATTCAACTCTTTAATTTGTTGCTGCATTTCTTCAATCTTTTCTTTGAGCGATGTTATGGTTAAATCTCTTAATTTTATTTCTCCCTCATTTTGTTTAGCGAGCAATTTACTTTCAAACTCAAATTGTGTTCTTAATTTAAGTGTAATTTCTTTTTCTTTATCGGCAATCGCTTTTGCTAATTTATTCGGAAATTCTTCATTATTTTTTCTCAATTCATTTAATTCTTGTTCTGCCGCTACAATATCAGCCTCTCTTTTAGCCATTTCTTGTTCAAAAGCCGCTTTTTTCTCTACTAATTCTTTTTCCAACTTTGCCTTTTGCGCAGTATATTCATCATTTTCTTTTTGTCTTTCGATTTTTAGTTTATATTGATATTCCTCCTCTTCTCGTTTACGGTTTTTCTTTAATTCTTCTAAAAATTCTTTTTGTTCTGTTAAATGTTTCTCTTTTTCTTCTTTCCATGCAGCTCTTAATTCACTCATTTCTTGTTCAAAAGCATCTTTTTTTGCTTTCATTTCCTGTTCAAAAGTTTCTTTTTGCTCTGATTGAGCTAAAAGCATTGCAGCTAATGAATCTGTTGTAGCCGAAAGTTCATATAAATCTTTCAAGTTATTCTTTTCAACATCAATAGCTTGACGAATTTCTTCTAATTTTTTAAACTCCTCCAATAATTGCTTTTCCAATTCTTCCAGTGAGTTATTCAAATTAGTACGCAAACTTCCAATTTCTTTAACAATGCTTTTGTTTGATAAATCAGCAACTTTTGCTACAGTTTCCTTACGCTGTTTTTCTTCCTGAATTTTTTTAGGTACATCGGCTTTTGCAGATTGTACTTTTTTTAATAAGTTTTCATAAGCTTCTAATATTTGTGCCTTTGTGTTTTTTGAACTAATTTCTTGTTCCATCGTTTTTTTTATTTTTAAAATTTATAATAACTTGTTAATATCAAACCTAAAACAGCAAATAGCCATTATTGTATCTATTATCATGGACAGCATATCTTTATCCTTAATACCTAAATCTTTACACATACAAAATCTCATATAATTTTCTCCATCTGTAACTGCAATTGCGTTATAATCAAAATGATTTACCAATATTTCATATTTGCTATTACTGAGTAATTTACTCAGAAAAACCGGTATAAAATTAAAAGCTACCCACAACCCAATAAAGTTTTTCACTATACTTTTAAATTTGTATCTGTCAAGTTTTACAATTGGCGAAAACATTTCTTTTGTTAAACCAAACAAATCTCACAATTCATACATTTCGCCATATAGATATTCCTCAACACCTTGCACAAATACAAATTTGGGAGGTAAGTGCATTTTAAACAAACAATGTTTGTTTTTTGCATTATGCAGATCTTTAATAAGTTGCTCTGTATAGCGCTGCATAATTTAAAGTGCCTTATTAAAAAGTTGTTAGACTGTTGATTAATAAACAATTACTTTTTAAACTGTTGTAAAATATATTTGCACTGTTTATATTTATATAAAAGAAGCTATACGACATGGCAACTAAATAGTCTTCAAACCAAATTATTCAATTCTATTAAGATTTGTTATCGTTTAGTTGTTGTTCATAATCAAAACCTGTCATAATTTCTACTAACCTTGCTTTGGCTTGCTCCATTGCTTCTGTCGATTCAGTTTTTGTGCGAATATATCCTTGGGCTGCTGTTGAAACAAAAATATCAACTCCTTCAATTTCCTCCTCTATTATGGGGATTGCTTTTTCATCTTCTTCTTCTGATAATTTTGCCCTGATACTTGATGCAATTTTATTGGCATTTTCGCCAATGGCAACAGCCAAGGTTTCCATCAAACTGAAAGTTCTTGATTGATTAGAAGTTATTGTCCAATCAATTATCGCCTCTGCTAAGGCAGGTATTAACCTTTCTCTTTCCACCCGTGGAGCTACCAGACATATACCAAAAATATTTTCCGACTCTATCCAACCGGCTTCGCGTAATCTTTTTTCTGTTTCAGGTGTAATTTCCGGCTCAAAATTATTTAAAGAAACACAAAACAATCTGCGTAAATCAATGGCTATATCTTGAACGAATAAGCCTGTTGCTCTATAATTATTCGGTATCCATTTTCTACTCAAACTCCTGTCTTTACCGGCTAACAATTTCAATACTTCGTCATCTGATAATATCTCTCCTTTTGGATCTCTAACGAGAAACTCAGTATTTGACCTGTCGCTTCTGTCAAAAGAAATATTCTCTTTTGGTACTCCTGCCAATAAAGGGTGTAAACCTCTCATTGCAGAGATAGACAGCGGGCTGCGCCTTTTAATAGTTCTCTCACTGCCACCTTTCCCTGCTTTCATCCATCCACCGAATAATTGGTCAGGAAAACTTGGATCACAATTAGCATACACCTCCTCTTCTTTTAACTCATTATTTTTATTTACCGCAAAAATAAAAGTAGTTGGTGCTGGCTGTTGATTTAATACAGAAGACAACCTATCGATAACTGAGTGCTTGACTTGTTGTCCGCTTGAATATGGAATATACCTTTTAAATTGTGGGTCAAAATATCTTTTCTGCCCGTCTTCTACTCCAAATACCGTATGTTCTGCGTGTTTTAATGTTCTAATATAAATTGTATTACTCATAATTATAATTTTTTATGTTATTAATTTTCTTTTTGTTGATAAGCATAGTCAAACTTTAACAGCGTTACAAAGTAACCGAAGTCTTCACTATTCATAAGGTGTACTTTGTCTCTCAATTCTTTCAAATACCCAATATTATCATCTTGTTCGAGTTTGAGTATTTCAGTAAGACTATTTAAAAACATCTTCTTGTTTGATGATTTAAAAAGTTCATTTACAAGGTTACTGTATTTTGTTGAACCTTTTTTATCCGCAAAGCGGAATTCCGATAGCTTTTTAGCTATTTCGGAAGTATAATCCAATACTTCCTCTTTGTTTTTTGTAATCATAGTTATTAGCCAAATTTTATATGTTCTAAATGTTATTAATTCTTCGTATTGTTTCTTTTTTGTTTTCTGCTCTCGAAAAACAAAGTCCTCTTCCAATTCGTTTTTTTTGATTTTCGCAGATTTGGTAAACTTTAATGTTTTTGATTTATCTTTAAAATATTCAGCTAGCCCTTTAGGTTCAAGTGCCTGAATGCCGATACTTCCCAATTTGCAAGCATCTTTTATTTTTTTTCCCATTAATTCTTCATAATCTTTTCGTTGCTCCATCGCATCAAAATCACCAAAAAGAATTTTGTAAGTATCACTTAGATTTTTAGCATCACTAAACTTAAACGGAATAAAGCCTATTGTTTTATTTGTCTGTCCTAAACTGTACACATATCCTGTCAATGTACTGTTTACAAATTTCCTTGAGAGGTTAAAAAAGAGTCTGCTCCATTTTACCGTATCAATTACGATAGCTTCATTTGTTTCTTTAAAGAAATTTTCTTCCTATAATATTGAAAAATCTGGATTTTCACTAAATCCATCATTAAAATAAAAGTTCAGCCATTGTCCGTTCCATGAGTTTATTTTGTTTCCTGCAAGTTTTTCAAGGCTAACGTCATTTAAAAATTCCCTGTATTTTTCCCAACCTTCAAATGTCGCTAAAAGTATTTCGGCATTATCAAATGAAATTGATAATCCTCCGGCAACTCCAATTCCTAATGCTCCTCCTATCCAAGAAAAATATACTTCTTCGGCAGAAATATCCAATGCAATATCTGTTACCAATCCCGAAGTTGTTGCAAACTCTTTTTCTTCTGATGCAGGATAGCCGATAACGATACTTGCATCTCTTACCCCGCTATCAATTTTTTTATACAGGTCATTCAGCTTTTCTTTTCTCTCAGATGCTGATAACAAATGAGGCTTTTGACCTTGTTTCATTTGTACAAAAGGCGAATTTGTGACCCATTGAAGATATTTTGGATGATTATAAAATATCTCCCAATACACCTTTTCAAAAAACTCCTTAGCTGAATAATCTTTTTGGTATTTTCGGTTGTATGCTTTTAAAAAAGTCTTTCCTATTTTGGGTGCTATCATAATTTATTTTTATAAAAATGAATTTTCAATATTGTATTTACCTTGTCTTGCTTTATCAACATTAAAACCTGTTTCTTCCGAATATGAATTATCCGGCACAATAAACGGGTTATTTCCATATCCTTTTAATTGAAATAAATCTTTAACCTGCCAGTATCTTGCAGGGATTTCCATCATCATTCTTTCTTCATAGTTTGTATTAATATATTTTTCTTGTTCCGATTCCAAAATACAGGCTACACTATCAATCTCCAACAAATCTAATAATATCGATTTTTGTCGATGAGTTAATTTATCAATTTTCCACTCTTTTGTGTTTTTAAAAACAGCGTGTGTTTCTATATTCATCAAATCGATTTTAGGAAAAACCGCATCTATTTTTTGCTGTAATTCCGTTTCTCTCAATATTTCTCCATTGGGGAGAATATCATAACTCCGTTTTAAAATATCAACTTTATATGGTAAAGCTTCTTTACTGTCTTCTGTTGGCTTCAAAATATAAACTGGTTTGAATTTACCTATTGTTTTATTGTTTCGCTTTCTGTTTACTCTTCCAAAGCGTTGAATCATCGAATCCAAAGGAGCTGTTTCGGTTATCATTACATCAAAGCTAATATCAATACTCACTTCCACTACTTGTGTTGAAACAACAATACACGCTTTATCGGAAGTATTGAATTTGTTTAAAGAGTTACCATTTTCATCCAATCCCAATAGTTCTATTTCTTTTTTGTTTCTGTCGCCTCGTTTAAATCTTGAATGAAGTAATAGAATGGGAATATTAGGATAATTCTCTTTTAATTCACTATACCAATCTTGTGCTTTTTTAACTCTATTGGCTACTATTAAAACCTTTTCTTTGCCAGCAACTGCACTTGATATAACAGCCTGTGCATCTTCCCAATTATCAAGTTTGTGTGTAATGTGCCGGTTGAATTTTTCTAAATCTTCATCTTTCAGTTTTACTTCATATACATTCTCTTTGCCTAATAGATTTATTATTTTAGCATATAAATCACTCGGCATCGTAGCTGTGCCAATATGGATATTACATCCTATATCATTCAAGACTTCAACAATTTTTAATACGATCGCCCTTGAGACTCCATCATAAGTGTGTATTTCGTCAAGTATTACATCATTGCCTTTTAAATCAAGCAAAATGGATTCATAACCCCTTGTGCCAAATACCACTGCGGCAATTTGATGTGGTGTCAATATTTTTATCGAAGAGCCGATAAGTCCTTGCAAAACCTTTTCTTCTTTATTTTTGCCGGCTATAACTTTTGAGGAAGCGTGAAGTAATCTAATATCCAAGTCTGGATTATCTTTTTTCAAATCATTACCAACCCTTTTATACATTGCATTTATTGAGGCTTGAAAAGGCAGAGTATAAAATACTCTATTTTTAGTTCTGCGAAATAAAAAGTCGGTCTTGCCTGCACCTGTTGGAGCAACAACAATGGTATGTCGTTTTTTTGATGTTGTTTGTTTTAAAGACAACGGGTATAACGGGTGAGTTCTGTTAAAAAATGATAAGTCGGGTTTTTTAAAAATTCTTTTCAAATTTTTTGTTGTAGCATTTTCCAAAGCCGATGCAAAATAATCCGCTGCGTTCATCAGCCCTCTCCATTCAGAATATCCGTTAAATTTTCTTTTTTCAGATTTGCAATATTCAAATGTTTTTTTATAATTGCTTATCGCCTCATCCTTTGAAATTTCTCTGGTTTTTATACCAAATGATTGCAAAATTTTATTAGCCGTTTTACTCCAATTTTCCCAATCTGTTAAATGATATTCAATTATACCATCACCATAAAGATTATTTAAATCCAAAATTCCTCTTTCACGAGCATCATTATAAATTGATTTGTGGTGTGCAATAACCATTTCTATTAATTCAGAGTGAATTTCTTCGGAAAATAATGAAAGAAAGAAAATTGAGCCTATTTCGTGTCGATATACTTTATTTGAGTTATCTTTACTATATAATCTTCTTTGAAAAATCGGACTTGTTTTTCCAATGTCATGCAGTATTGCTCCTTGTTTGGCAATACAGACATCCATTGAAAGTTCTTCTGCAACTTTTTCTACCACCAATGTAACCTGTTCGAGATGCGTGACCAAAGGTGTGTAATCAGGTTTACCTTTTGCTTTGATATGTTCACAAACAATAGTCATATTAATAATTATTCCTTACAGGGTTACCAAATACTTTTAATGTACCAAACATTGGTTGATTATTATTTAGACGATTGTAACCCACCATAAAGGCTTCCTTACTTTCTCCAAATATCAATTCAAACCCTCTAAACATTTCTTCATTTGTATCAAATTCATCTTCAGTGACTTCTAAGATATCATCAACCGCATAAAGCATGTCTTCATTTCTGGCAAGGCAAATATGTTGTGTTTGTGCAATCTTTGCATCCGCTTGATCTTCAAAAGCGAGGAATAATACAGGATTTAATAAAACTCCTCTTGTCAAAATGGCGTATGGTCGTGAATATTCTTTTTTAATACCTCTGCCTTTTTCATTCCATCCTCGTGGTTGCGTTTGTTCTTGTTGAGATGAAATTTGCGAATAGCTTAATCGATGTCGTTTAATCTTATAGATGCCATATTGTTTTCTTAACAATTCAGGAAAAAGTTTACGCTCAATTCCTGCTACAATTGAAGGGGTAAGAAACTGTTGGCTAAATGTTTCTTCATCCCTAACTGCTGTCCATGGTTTTATAAAACCAAATGGGCCTGTGTATTTTACTATATACATATCTTATCTATTTTAAACAACCAAATCCAATTCCTGTTGAATGTCCTACACCGTTATTCCAGAGAAACGCCATAGTTTCAAATTTAGCTTCTACTATTATGGGGCATACCGAACATTTATTACCAACTCCACGATAGTTTATCACTTTTGTTTTCTTACCCTGATAGCTTCTGTCAAACTTTATTTTTAAAGTTTCGTCAGAAATACCATTGAACTCTAATCGTTTTTTTGTGGATTCTGTTAATAATTTATCTGTTTCATCATCTTCAAAAGTTAAGTGTTTGGAATTTTTCTTGCCTTCAATTTTTTGCTTAAAAAATAGTGGACTTAAAAGTGAAAATCTCTCTCGATTCCCAAAAGCAGGCTCGGAAATCATGTCTATTTCATAAACTGTTAATCCGTTGAACAATGTTGGGTCAGACTTTATTCCATTATAAATTTTTGTCAGTAAATCATTGTTCGTGGAAGAAAAATACAAAGCAGCACCATTAGGAAAACTAAATCCTTTTTCAATAAGCTCTCCTCCCAATAATTGTGAAAACGAATACAACGATTGTTTTCCGTGTTCTTTATTTTCTCCAAACCACTTATGAATTACTCCTACTAATTTGTGCTGATAATCAAAAGGGATGGTGATTTTGTTTTTTGTAAGTTTTATTTTCAATCTCATATTCCATTGTTTTTTTTAGGATAAATATTTCCTGATGCTAATAAAGCTTAAAAATAATAAAAAAAAATAACATATTACTCCCGCATCCAAACATTAATTTCCAATCTGTTCCATTCCGGATTATGTGGATAAAATTCTTTAATTTCTGCATAAATTTCTTTATTTTTACGTAGTAAGTTGGCTATTATTTCATTATCCATTCGTGGGATATAGCCGATTTTTACATCATTGTAATACAATTCAACGGCATTTTTATCATATGCATTACTTTCTTCTAAACAGAGTTTAAGTTGGGCTGATTTTTTAAATTGTTTTTCAATAGTTTCACCGTCATAATATTGATATCCTGCCACATAAGTAGTCAGCAAATAAATCGTAGATTTATTATCTGCTGCATAAATTTTAGAAAGAAAGGCAAAGCCCGAAAATAATGATAATAGGCTCTGAATAAAGGATTTCCTGTTCATTGCAATAAAATTCTGAAAATATCTATTGCAAATTTAAAGCTCATTAAAGACAAATACTGTCCTGAATAAAATTATTTTAATTTTTTAATTCCTTTTTTCATTTCGTCAATTAGGTAATCTCTTAAACTCTGGGGCTCAACTACTTCAATATCCGACGGAAGACCTAAAACAAAACGACCTATCCCGTATAAACTATGCACATCTGCTTCAAAATCATACAAGTTGTCATTCTTTTTCTGAATATAATATTCTGCACGCGGAAATTCCTCGATCAATAAATTATAGGCTTTAAGACTTAGCCTTATGTGCACCGGTATATTTTTATTACCGGTCATTCTGAAAACATCAAGCCTGCCTTTTTGATGCTTTTCTTCAAACAAGAAGTTTTGCGAAAGAATTTCAATTTTTGATACTCGGCTTATTTTAAAGGTCTTACATATCTCTGCTTCGGGTTCAAAAGCCCACACAGAAGTATAGTTTTGTGTAAAATCAAATGGTTCAACAATCCGGTTGCTAATATCATTACTGTTTGCCGAGCGGTATTGAATAAGTTGTACCTGCCTTTTATCAGATATAGCATGTAAAAGTTTTTGAACAATTTGTTGTCCATGTCTTTTAACTACAGGGCTAGCCACTCTGTCAAAATTATAAATTGAGTATAGTTTCTTTTTTAGCAGTTCTTTTAATTGAGTATTAGTATCTATACTATCAATAGCTTTTGTAAGAATCAAAGATTCATCCTCCGAAAAGTGTAATAACTCACTTAAATCTTTATAATCCGAATTTTCTTTATCTATTTTTACGTATCCCTTGTTATTTTCAATAACAAAACCTACTTCCTTAAAAGTATTAAGATATCGATTAATTGTTCGCTGCGTACACCGAAAATGTTCTGCCAAAGCTTGTTTGCTTCTTCCATATTTGTTATTCAGCATTAGAAGCAATTCCAACATCTGCCTAAGTTTTTTTTGCGATGCCTCTGACATTTTAAGAAATACTTTTACATTATTTAAAGCTATTTTACTTCCGTCAAACGATAATCCTTATCAATTTTAATGATGTTCAACCAATAATTCTCAAATCCGCTAAATGGTGTAACGCGTTCAAAATTAAATGAAAACATCAAGCCTTTCTGAGTACTTTTCGTATTGTAAGGTAAACAAAACTGAAAATGTTTTCCGTTTCTTTTTAATACGTTTAAAAAATAATTAGCTACATCATATCCCAGAAAGCTGTATAAACCCGGCTCTGCTGCATAAACATTTCTGTACTGCCGCAAAAAACTTTTTACAGCAATATTTTGATAATCAATATGGCTGGTAGTTCCAAAATGACAATTCAAATTAGCCATATATTCTACAGGGATGTTACGGTAATTTTCCCAAGAACGCATTCCGTAAACCGTAATTTTATAACGGTCTTTTTTGTAATTCAAGCGAGTAACTATATCTGTGATAAAAGCTTCATCACCCGAAGGGATTAAAATCACATTTTCCATCCCGATAGATAAAGCATCTATAACCCCGTCAATACCGCTTATTTTATAATTAATTTGTTTAAAAACAATTTCATTCACATCCTCATAAGCCGCATAAGATTTCACCAAACGGTCTTTAAAGAGATTTATAATTTTTTCTTCTTCAAGTGTTCCATTGTGCACAACAATAATACTGTGATTGTAATTACCTGCCAGATGTTTAGCCAGAATTGCCACCTTACTCTCTACCGAAGGGTTTGCCATAAAAACAAAAGGATTGCTACGCACGATAATATTTGAAGATAAAGGCACAGGCGATACAATATTTATACGATGCTGTTTTGCAAAATCCGAAGCAAGTTGAAAATTTTTACTATAAACAGGTCCTATAATTAAGTCTGCATCAATTAATTCGGGTTTTGACAGAATATTTTGAACTTTATCCTTTCTTCCTTCGGTATCATACACAAAAAACTCTACCGATAAGCCCATTTTTTTCATTCGTTCGGCAGCCAATAACATGCCTTGATACATCTCAAAAAAATTCTTTGAACTCTTATAAAATTTTCCTGTTTGCTGTACTGAGATACTATTATCGTTTAAATACAAAGGCAACATTAAAGCAATTTTGAAGCTCATAAGACTATTGTACTTGAAATTTTTGCAAGGAGTAACTCCGCTTTCTTCAAAATACAAAGGGTCTTTATCAAAATATTTATAATCTTCTACATAATTATGGTCAATTAACAAAGTCTCATTTTTACTGAAACTATTTTTGGCGATTTTCAGCACTTGATTAATTCTCAGTGCATTATCATAAGTTTCAGGATTTAATCTCTTAATGCTTTCAATATCCACATCATATTTTTGCGATATAGAAAAAAGCGTTTCTCCGGGCTTTACGGTATGATAATAATAATCGCTTTGAAAATCTCCGGGTAGCGAAGCTTTTTTAGGGATTTTTAATAATTGTCCAATTGTCAAACTGCCGTTTTTAATTTGCGGGTTATATTTTACAATATCCTCTTTACTAACATGGTATTTTTTTGTCAGATAATAAAGTGTTTCATCCGGCTGCACCGTATGAAAAATAAACTCATTTTCACTGACATCATCTTGTGTATTATCAACGATTGTTTCTTCTTCAACAAATGGAATTTTCAACTCCAAACCACTTTTTAATCCGCCTTTTAATAAAACAGAATTTTCTGTGATAATATCCTGAATAGGAACATTATAAGCATTACTTAAAGCATATAAAGTTTGTCCTCTTTTTACTTTATGAAGATAGTATTTTTTCCCGAGAATAAATATTATTTTATCCGATTTTTTTAAGGCTTTATTGTTCTGTGCCAATGCTGGCATACTGATTGAAACAATCAGAACTAAAATTAAAAATGATTTAATAAAAATTCTCATATTATGATTGTATAATTTTTACAAAGATATTGAAAAATAAAAGGCAAAATTATAAAAGTGCTTCAGCAATTCAAAATAAATAATTTTAAACAAAAATAACTGAAAAAATACTTTTAGTTCGTACTTTTGTATGATTTTTAAAAAATACGCAAAATGTATCCTGATTTACAGCAAACATTATCAAAATTTGGGAAAGTAAGCGATGAAGAAATGCTTGCAGTAGCCAATAAATTACAGGTACTTAATCTTAAAAAAAACGAACACTTTGTTAAAGAAGGTGAAATTGCAAATTACGTAGCTTTTGTGCGCTCAGGATATTTACGCATTTATTTTAATCATGAAGGCGAAGAGAGTACACGCGATATTTCATCTATAAACTCATTTGTTACGGCTTTTGCCAGCTTTATTTCCAAAACTCCATCGTTTGAGGTAGTTCGGGCAATCACTAAATGTGAATTATTAATCATTCATCGTAATGATTTAAATGGATTGTACAAACAATTTCCTGCATTAGGTTCTATCGGTCGAAGAATTATGGAAGAAATGTTTGTTCGCATGCAAAAGCGAATGTATTCGCTACTAACGCTTAATGCGGAAGCCCGTTACCGGAATTTAATGAAAGAAAAGCCGGATTTCCTACAAAACATCCCTTTGCAATTTATAGCATCTTATTTGGGAATAACCTCTCAATCGCTTAGCAGATTAAGAAGAACTATTTTTGATAATTAAAAAAGCGATTGCTACGCAATCGCTTTTTTAGTGTCATGTCAAGTATGTTGTGTCGTATAAGTTGAAGTTATTTTTGTGTAGAACAAGGCAAAAATTTTTAGCATAGCAGTAGTTATGGTCAAAATTTTTAACAAAGTTCTACGCAAAAAGAACG
>JAKIUH010000478.1 GCA_021647685.1 Bacteroidales bacterium | reverse complement strand
GTAACTTTCAATTCAGGGTACAGTTTTTTTATCTCTAAAGGATAAGAATTAGACACAACCGTTCCTTTTGTACCTAACACACCAATATTGCCGGTAGAGCTATGCTCACCAATAGCTTCTACGCTGGGGCGAATAACGCCTAAAACTCTTCTTGAAGGGTCTATTTTCGGTAAATCTTTTTGCTGAATACTTCTTAAAGCTTTTGCCGATGCAGTATTACAGGCAAGAATAACCAAATGACAGCCTAAATCAAATAAGGCTTTAACTGCTTCTAAAGTATATTGATAAACGGTTTCAAACGAACGAGGACCGTATGGAGCGCGTGCATTATCGCCAAGATAGTAATAATCATATTCCGGCATTAAACGAATAAACTCTTTTAATACACTTAAACCGCCATAACCGGAATCAAAAACCCCTATAGGATGAATATTTTTTTTCGACATTATTAAAAGTTTTGCAAGCACCCTTTTATGAATGCTTGCAAAGCCTGTATTTTTTATTGAACACCTAATTTGGCTTTTACCATTGGTGTAATATCAATACTTTCTTCTGAATAATACAGTAGAGTAGTTATTTCAAAGATATAAGTAAACTTATTTTCTTTAGCAACCTCTTTAATTGCTTTATCCATTTTTTCAAGAATTGGTTTCAAGAGTTCTTGTTGTTTTTGCTGCATTTTTTGCTGAGCAGTGGCTTGAAACTCTTGAGCTCTTTTTTGCAGATCCTGAATTTCTTTTTCTTTGTCGGCTTTCACTAAATCACTCCATTTTTTAGGATCTCCGGCAGGCAGTTTTTCATTTTCCATGTAATCATTGTACTTGTTGTTCAGCTCAACCGACATGATTTCAATCTGATCTTGAATAGATTTTCCTTCTGCCTGAAGTGTTTCCTCTGCTTTTGCATATTCAGGTAATGACTGCAATAGTTTTTGAGAATCAATGTGCCCGAATTTATAGGTTTGGGCATTTAACTGTAATCCTCCAACAATAAAAAAAATCGCTACTAATAATCTTAATGTACTTTTCATTTGTTTATTTTTTTAAATTATTTTTATTTGCCACATGAAAAACCCACCAACTTAGAGTTTATGCTTACTTAATCAACTTAAATAATCATACCCTTAAGTTTGCCAGCCGGCAAGTAGATATTTCATCGGTAATCTATTTTTATTTTGATAAAAAAACAACGATCTCTTGTTCCTTCTGTTTAGCAAATATTTTGCAGGAATATCTTAATATCCTAATTTTTTTAAAATATCATCACTTTTATCATATTTTAAATCCAAATATAATACTTTTCCTGTAACGGCATCAATAACCGATGCATAATTTCCTTCTGTTGCCATTTGTTTAATCGCCTCGTATATATTGTCTTGAATGGGTTTTATCAGTTCTTGTCTTTTTTTAAAAAGTTCACCATTCACGCCAAAATATTTTTTTTTCAAACTTTTTGCTGATTTCTCCAAATCAATAATTTCTTGCTCTCTTTGTTTTTTCATTTCATCCGAAAGCAATACTTTTTCATTCTGATAAGCTTTATACTTATTTTCTACCATCTGAAATGATGATTCAACTTCTTTTTGCCATTTTGCGGAATAAGTATCCAACTTTTTAATCGCTTCCTGATATGCAGGTATTTTACTTAAAATATATTCGGTATCAACATATACGATTCTTTGGGCAGTAAGCCAATTAGAAGAGAGTGTTGTGATAAAAAGTAAAAAAATAAGTTTTTTCATAAGTTTATTTTTTTAATTATTTTTAATGGTCTCATGAAACCGCATGATTAAAATAATCGTTACTTGCAAACTCATGAGATTACTTTATATGATTATATATTAATAAACCTTAACACTGCTTAAAGAATATTAAAATCGCGAGAAATTTTTGGTCTTGCCTAAACTTTTAAATTTAAAAATTAAAATTGTTGCCCTAAGATAAAATGAAAACGTGAACCGCTGGGGTCAACACTACCCGGGAGATTATCAAAACCATAAGCCCAGTCTATACCGATAAGTCCAAGCATTGGCAAAAATATACGAACCCCAACTCCAGAAGAACGGTACATTCCAAATGGGTTATATTCAGACATATTATTCCATGAAGCACCTGATTCAAAAAATGTTAATCCATATATTGTAGCAGCTTGTGTTAATGCAATAGGGTATCTAAGCTCAAAAGTATATTTATTATAAATATACCCGCCTCCATTAGGCGTTAATGAGCCATTCTCATATCCACGCAAGCCAACAATGGTTTTTCCATAAACGTAATAACCCATTCCATCGCCACCAAATTCATATCCTTCTGTAGGCGCAGGTCCTATATCACTGTTATAATAACCTATAAAACCATAGTCAGCCTTTGCATGAAACACCAAATCACCGGCTAATTGAGTAAACCATTCAGCTTTAAATGTCCATTTATAATATTCTAACCATTTATACTTCTCTTCTCCTTCCATATTTGCATAATCCCTTCCATCCCATAGAGACACTGGCAGAGTAAACTCTAAACCCAATGAGAAAGAAGATCCTCTACGTGAATAAAGAGGATTGTCAACCGAATTACGTGAGAGTATATTGTTAAATGCCAATTGATTAGCCGTACCTGTTGAAAATCCTTGAAATAGATTATATTCATTCAAATCATAAAACCGATAACTAATTTCATTATACAGACTAAAATAATCATCCGGACACTTTAAACGACGTCCAAAACCAAGCGAAACACTTGT
>JAKIUH010000477.1 GCA_021647685.1 Bacteroidales bacterium | reverse complement strand
AAGCAATGATTGAATACCAAAAAACAATTAACAAACACAATTTTCCTGACAACTATTTTAAAGTTATTGATGTTGCTCAACGAATTTCGTCGGGTACCGGTTCATACGGAACACCAAGATATTATATCCTGATACAAGGCAGCGATAAAAACCATGAACAAAGAATTTTAGATGCAAAATTTCAATATAAACCATGCGCCTATTACTTTCTAAGCGAAGAGTATCAAAAAATACACAATCAACATTTTTTAAACGAAGGACAAAGACACAAAAAAGCTTATTTGGCTTGAAGTGCAAAAAACGACCCACATCTGGGCTGGATAAAACTATCCGAAGGCTTTTTCTCCGTGCGAGAGCGTTCGCCATTCAAATCCTATTTTCCTACGAAATTATTAAATTCAGAAAAACGATTCACGAAACTGGCATTACAATGGGGCGCTATTTTAGCCAATGCCCATATTAAAGCCAATCAAGATTTTGCTAAAGCAAAAGATATAGAGAATATGGTAAAAATGAAAAATGAATTTTCGGATATGATTTATAATTTATCGATGAATTTTGCAAGCTATAATGATAAAATTTACAAAAGTTTCATCAACAAATTCTTTCTTAACGAATAAAACGTAAAATATAATCACTATTTTATTCGCCAATCTTGCCACATATTTTTTATAGCGATACTTTCCAATATCATTGGCATCTGATGAAAGCCTAATTCCTTAGATTTATCACTCACATCAATTATAACCAAGTCAGAGAAACTTTTCAAGCCAATATTTCCCTTTGATTTTTTTAATTCTTTCAAAAAATAATAAGTAAACAAACCATGGTGTTTTTCTTTGTAAATATTTGAAGTATGCCCGTCTGATACAGCCAAAAACACAATAGTATTACCCGAAAGAACTTCTTTTCTCGGGAATATAATTGGAGCATCCGGCCCTCTAAGCCCTATTTTTCTTGCCCGATTATTAAATGAAGCATCTATGACCACAATATTTTTTGACGAACGACTTTCCCAAATTTTCTTATATAAAAATTCGATAGATATCGCCTTTTCAATATCTTCAGGATTTATATCAACCGGCATCATATAAGGAGCTTTTGTTTGCAGGTTTGCCAAACCTTGTCCTGCATAATAAAACAATAATTCTGCTTGTGCATTATCTTTTTCCTTTCTTACCTGCCTGGATATATTAATAATATTTTCAAGCATTTCGTTTTTTGTAGCATCCAATAATAAAACAACATTACTTTCAGGAACACCTAAAACTTTAATTGCATATTCCTTAAAGCTTATTGCATCATTTCGCGCATAAGGAACATTAAAATTTTTACTTAAACCGGTTTTTTCATTGGCATAACCTTCATTCCCTATAATTAATGCATATTTTGCAGGATTGGTTTTTCGTATAACAGGAATATTACGGTCAATATCTGCCAAAAGTTGATTCCTGTTTAATTTATCCGGATATTTAAAACTACATGTTTTAACACTAAATTTTATTTCAGGAACCGGATTATTATATTTTGCAATAATATTCACCGTAAATTCACAACTTCCGGTTTGAATATTCTTTAATGCTTTTACATGAATCTTAACATTTTCTACTCCGTTAACCGGGATTGTGTTAATTTTTACTTTTTCGGGCAACTTAACATTTTCATTGTCACACGCTATATAAGCATAAAAATTCATAGCCGGAGCAGGTCCGTAGTTTTTCAGTTTCAAATTAATATATCCTTTTTCAAAAGCATCCAAACAATGATTTTGATCTAAATCTTCATAAAAAATAGAATTTTCAACTAACTGTAAATTGGTAAGATAAGTATTCACAAAAAGCTTAGCACTTAAACTGGAAGTAACTTTAAAATTAGGGACATCGGGAGTTTCCTTTATCGGATAATGTCTTTCCCATTTCTTTTTAATCTGTTTTGTCCTTTTTATTAAACCAATATAGTCAACCAACCAAACGACTCCGGCTGCACCCAAAAACACATATGATAAGGTATTGTTCGTAACCGATTTACTGTAATAATCATCTTTTAATGCTATGGTTTCTGCTCCCAAATAACTATTATAATTATTATAGCTTGAATTATTCATATAAAAGGAAACTCCTAAAAACCCATACCCCAATACTCCGTATATCCAATACGGCTTGCGCGGCTTAATCTGATAATCGCCCCAACCCGGGAATACTGTGGATAAAATAAACGGATTATCCAAATAAAATCCATTCTGTACAGATGCCGAAACTTTTATTTGCAAAGTATCAATAAGTTTTGCTTTATCTTTATAAACATCCCAAACCGCTATTTTATCTTCATTTGGATTATCAATAAATCGGTTTACTGCACCTGTCCATGACACAGCTTTTATACTGTCACTTTTGGAATTAAATACATTGATCCATACACGCACCTTATCTTTGGGTCGAGCATTATATATTTTGTATTTTACTGTTAATTTACCACTATTATAGTTTGTTTCCAATATTTCAACACTAATCCTTGCTTTAAACTGTCCATGCACAAAAACTACAGAAAGGGATTGCAAAAAAATAAGTAGTAGAAAATATTTAATTTTTTTCATTTTAGTTGTGTCCTTAATTAGTAGTAAAACTTATCACATCACCATAAAATACATGAATTCCATCGGTGGCATATGCCCTTATATAATAAGTTTGATTTGGTAGTAGATTGTTTATTTCTCCTGAATAGGGTCCCAATTTACCAATTGCCC
>JAKIUH010000054.1 GCA_021647685.1 Bacteroidales bacterium | reverse complement strand
ACTGATTTTGCACAAGGCGAATTAGGCGATATTGTTTTTGTAGAGATTGAAACCGAAGGCGAGCAACTTGCAAAAGAAGAGGTTTTCGGAACAATAGAAGCTGTTAAAACCGTATCGGATTTATACATGCCGGTGAGTGGTGAAGTTTTGGAAGTAAACACAAAACTGGAAGATACCCCCGAAGTTATTAATCAGGATCCTTATGGAGACGGTTGGTTAATTAAAATCAAGCTGGAAAATACATCTGAACTTGATACTTTGTTAGATGCAGCTGCTTATAAAGAACAAATTAATGCATAAAAAAAACCTGACAGAGTCAGGTTTTTTTTTATTAGCTTAAATCCGCAAACCATATTTTACTGCAAACATCGTCTTCAAATTTAAGATATTAATTTTTAATTAAAATGATGATGTCCGTGATCATTGTGATTGTGATCGTGCTCTCCGTCATGATTGCATAAATTTTCATTGCTCACCAAACGACCTTCAATTAATTCAACAACCAAATCTTTTGGATTTTTTATTTCTGCACCCAAATATACATTAATGCCGTTGGCATTAAATAAATCAACCGCTCTTTGTCCCATACCGCCGGCAATGATATCCGTTACTTGCATATCGGCTAACCATTTGGGAAAAGCTCCGGGCGTATGAACCGGTGGTGTATGCATCTCTTCTTTATCAATTTTATTATCTTTTATTTCATAAATATAAAAATGCTCAGGATGCCCAAAATGAGCACTTAATAAGCCATTTGCCACTGGTAATGCTATTCTTCTCATAGTGTATTCTTTTATGTTAAGCATTGCAAAGTAAGTAATTCCTTTTTACAAATACTTAAAAAAATAAATATTATAAAGCATGAAATAGTGTGATAGTAATCACTTTTCAGGATTTGCTTTTTTAAGTTCTTTATCTACCAAAGTCAATTGCTCGTACCAATTTTTTCCGAATTTTTGTATCAAAGGTTCTTTTAAAAATTTGTAAACAGGAACATTTAAGTTGTTTCCGTTAGCAATTGCCGGTTTACAAATATCCCAACGATCGTAATTAACCGCATCAAATTTAACAAACTTTTTTACCCTTACCGGATACAAATAACAAGAAACAGGTTTTCGGAAAGTAGTGTCACCGGCAAGATAGGCTTTTTCTATCCCGCACAAGGCAATATCGCCTTCAAAAACAGCATAAGCACATTCTTTATTGTTGATTAAAGGCGTAACGTACTCACTGTCCCAATCAATGACATAAACTCCTTGCTCTTCAATTACTTTTCTTCCTTCCTCTCGCAAATACGGAAATATCTTTTCAATATCTTTTTCCAAAATTTTTATTTCATTTTTTTCGATTGGAGCACCGGAATCACCTTCAACACAACAAATTCCTTTGCATTTTTTTAAATCGCAAACAAACTTTTTATCCAATAAATCACGACTGACTATTGTTTTTCCTATTTCTATCACTTTATTTTTCAATTAGTATTTTTCCTGTCATTTCTTCAGGAATTTCAATATCCATAATTTTTAAAATAGTAGGGGCTACATCTGCCAAAACACCCGGCTTAATATTATCGTAATCATTGCTAACTAAGATGCTTGGTACCGGATTTAGCGAGTGTGCCGTATTGGGGCTTCCATCAGGATTAACCGCATTATCGGCATTTCCGTGGTCGGCAATTATTAATGCATCGTAACCGTTTTCATTGGCAGTTTCTACCACTCTTTCCACACACTCATCCACCGCTTTTACGGCTTTTAAGATTGCTTCATAAATACCTGTATGCCCTACCATATCGCCATTAGCAAAATTCAGGATAATTAAATCATGTTCTTGCTTTTTTAATTCTGCTACTAAGGCATCGGTAACTTCATAAGCACTCATTTCGGGTTTTAAGTCGTAAGTAGCCACTTTGGGCGAAGGAATTAAAATTCGTTTTTCTCCTTCAAAAGCCTCATCTCTCCCGCCATTCATAAAAAAAGTAACGTGAGCAAACTTTTCTGTTTCGGCAATGCGCAATTGTTTCAGACCCAATTTTGAAACAATTTCGCCAATGGTATTTTTTAAATTTTCTTTATCGTAAATTACTTTAATACCTTTAAAATTTTCATCGTAGCGCGTCATGGTTAAATAATGCAAAGGCATTGTTTTCATATCAAAATCGGGCATATCCTGCTGGGTGAGTACCGTAGTAATTTCGCGCAAGCGGTCGGTACGAAAATTAAAGCAAATAACTACATCGTTTTCTTGAATTGTTGCAAGCGGCTTTCCATTTTCATCTACTTTAACGGTAGCTTTAATAAACTCATCGGTAATACCTTCGGCATAAGATTCTTCAATAGCTTGTTGAATATCCGAAACCTTTCTGCCTGCACCTTTCACCATTAAGTCATAACCTTCTTTTACACGTTCCCAGCGTTTATCCCTGTCCATAGTGTAATATCTGCCGATTAAACTGGCAATTTTCCCGTTTGAAGTATCAAGATGCTTTTCCAGTTTTTTAATGTATCCTAAACCACTTCTCGGGTCAGTATCGCGTCCATCGGTAATGGCATGAATATATACATCATTTAAACCATAATCTTTTGTTAAATCACAAAGTTTATACAAATGGGTATCTAATGAGTGTACTCCTCCATCGGAAATTAATCCGATAAAATGTACTTTTTTATTATTTTCTTTAGCGTAGCTAAAGGCTTCTTTTAATGCAGAATTATTAGCAATACTGCCATCTTCCACGGCTTTGTTTATTTTCACCAAGTCCTGATAAACAATACGTCCGGCACCAATATTCATGTGCCCTACTTCCGAATTGCCCATTTGTCCTTTGGGTAAACCCACATTTTCGCCATCGGTTAAAAGATACGAATTAGGATAGTTTTTATATAAACTGTCGATATAGGGAGTTTCGCCATTGGCTATAACATCTGCTTTTGTACCGTTTCCTTTTCCCCAACCATCGAGGATAATCAATATAAACTTTTTATTTGTCATAATGTTTTGATATTAGTTGTTACGAACTTGCAAAAATAGGAATTTATTTAATCGGAAAATGTTAATTATTTGTTAATTTTTTCAAATTTGCGATATCTTGGCTTTATTTTACTTTTGTATATTGTAGCTATTTATAAAAATACCGTTTGAATAATTACTATGCAAGACACTAAGCACATATATACCCGACGATTAAATACATTTAGCACTGAAGCTCAACAATTAAAACGAAAAAATTATTGGGTATCGGCAAGCAGATTAATACTCTTTGTTTCAGCCATAATTTTTTCATTTATATTTATCGATAAAAACCTTAAATTGGTTTTCCTGATAAATATTTTTGCACTTATTCCTTTTCTGTTTTTAGTAACGATTAATGTAAAATATCAGAAAAAAATTAAGTTACTAAATGAATTAATCTCGATAAACAAAAAGGAACAGGCTGCTCTTGAAGGCGATAATTCAGCTTTTCCCGCGGGTAAAGAATACATTGATTATGAACATCCTTATTCCTATGATTTGGATATTTTTGGCGAAGCATCATTATATCAGGCAATAAATCGTTCATGCACACAAGGCGGAGCAGATAAGTTGGCTTCTTTTCTTCAAAATCCGATATTGGATACTGAAAAAATACGGCAAACACAGCAAGCCATTAAAGAATTATCCGAAAAGTTAAATTGGCGACAAAATTTTCAAGCAACAGGCAATGCCGTACTTGAAAACAATGCAAGTGAAAATAATACAAGTACATGGTTTTCGGTAAAAAACACTAATTTTAATCCCGACACTTCTTTTCACAAAGAAATTATCGACTGGGTAAACTCTGAATTTTACTTTAGTAAAATTAAGATATTGAAGTTTTTGCTTGTTCTTTTACCAATAGGTGCCGTAAGTTCTTTGGTTTTAACAATATCCGGTATCTTTCCGTTCATGGGCTTGGTTTTAGTAGTTTTAACAATGCTTTCAGTGGTGGGCTATTTCAATAAAAAAATCATGAATGTTCATGCAAAAATAGGCAGAAAAGTTAATATTTTGGATAAATACGAAAAACTACTGAAATTAATTGAAAAAGAGCCTTTTAATTCCGATTTGTTAAACCGGTTGTTTGCTAAAACCCAATCGGATAATAAAAAAGCATCCGCAGAAGTACAAAAATTAAAAAAATTGGCAAAAGCATTGGATAATCGTTTAAATCTTGTATTTGCATTATTTGCCAACGGTTTTCTTTTATGGGATTTACAGGTAGTTTTGCGTATGGAAAAATGGAGAAAACAAAACAGAAAAAATATAAATAATTGGTTTGAAAGCATCTATACCTTTGATGCACTTAACGGATTTGCAAATTTTGCTTATAATCATCCCCATTTTACCCTGCCCGAAATAAAAACCGGAAATTTTTATTTAAAAATGGAACAAAGCGGGCATCCTTTGCTAAAAGATGATGTCAGAGTTAATACTGATTTTATAATTGATGATTTTGCACAAATACGGATAATCACCGGAGCGAATATGGCTGGCAAAAGTACATTTTTAAGAACTGTTGGAGTAAATATGGTTTTGGCTATGAGCGGCAGTGTGGTTTGTGCACAAAAGTTTGTGTTAAGCCCTATTTCCCTGCACACCAGTGTACGCACCAACGACTCGTTACAGAAACATGAATCGTATTTTTTTGCAGAATTGAAACGGTTAAAATCAATTATTGAACGATTGGAAAGCGGAGAAAAACTTTTTGTGATAATTGATGAAATGCTGCGCGGCACCAATTCAAAAGACAAACATTTAGGCTCGGCAGCCCTAATTGAACGTTTAATAAAATTGCAAGCATCCGGCTTAATAGCTACTCATGACATAGAATTAGGTAAAATGACCGAAAAATACCCTGAAAATATTAAAAACTACCGTTTTGAAGTAGCTATTCAAAACAATGAATTATTTTTTGATTATAAAATTAAATCAGGTATCAGCCAAAACTTAAATGCAATGTTTTTAATGAAAAAAATGGGAATTGTTGAATAATACCTTAAATTGAACGATTATGCAACTTGATAAATCAAACATCATACGTATTATTATGTGGCTCATCTTATTAATTGGCGGAGCCTTTACAGCTATTTATTTTGACCGGATTTATTTTTGGAATTTATTTCAGAACGTGGTTTTTCATGTATCGAGCTTTATTTTTGGTTATATTTTATTGCGCTTGGTATTAAAAGCTGCAAGAAATACCGGCAAGTATTTGGCAAAAATGGGTAGAGAAGGTGATATTCCGCGTTTGCAAACCAACCGTTTGGTTACTACCGAGCTTTACGGCTGTATGCGACATCCCATGCACTTTGGATTGATGTTTTTCTTTTTGGCTTTTGCTTTACTTTTAGGCAGCCCTTCATTTATTTTAGTTATAGCACCGCTTGAAATGCTTTTTATGATTATTATGATAAAACTACTTGAAGAAAAAGAAGCCGAAAAAAAATTTGGACAAGCATATCGTGATTATAAAAAGCGTGTCCCTTTTTTCAGCATTAAAAAAGAATGTTTAAGGCAATTAATTAAATAAGTTTATTTAACCCTCCCGCTTTTATAATATGTTTTCTTATAATAGCTTTCATCCAGATCATTAATAACAACACCTTTTGATGCTGCATGAATAAATTTATTATCGGCAATGTAAATACCTACATGCGATACTTTTTTCCCTGAAGTTTTAAAAAAGAGCAAATCTCCGCATTTTAAATTATTTTTACTGATTTTTTTTACATCGTATTTATACATATCGCGTGATGTGCGATGCAATTTTTTGCCGTAAACCTCTTTATAAACGCTACTAACAAAACCCGAACAATCGACACCCTGTTTTGAAGTGCCGCCATATTTATAAGGTGTACCTTTCCATTCGGACATTGTTTTAATCAACTCTTTATTTTCTTTACCGGAGAGGTTTACTCCCAATTTTTTCGAAGAAATGGCATAAAAACTGTTATCCTTCTGCGCTGAACCGCAAGCACTTATCAATAAAGCAGACAATAAAACAAATAATAAGCTGAATTTTTTCATCGATTTTATCTTAAAAGTAAATTATAATTAAAAATTTACCAAGTAAACGATACAATTACAATTTTTATTACACAAGACAATTTTAAATTATTGAAACCGTTCTGTTTTTTGTAGCTTTGTGTCTATTTTTAAAGCCTTAATCAAAAAAAATGTACTAGAAAAATGTATTTTACACGCTCTACTCAATATTTAAAACTCTCAATTATAATCCTTATTTTTTCTGTATCGTCATGTACCACAAAGAAAAACACATCCATAACACGCGGATACCATAATTTAACGGCACGTTTTAATGTTTATTTTAATGGGATTGAAAGTTTAAAAGCCGGTTTGCGTAAAATTGACAAAAATTATAAAGACGATTATAGCACTATTCTTCCTATATTTATCTATACCGAGAAACAAGCCGCACAGATGATTACACCGGAAATGGACAGGTGTATTCAAAAATCGGCAAAGCTGATAAAAACACATTCCATAACGGTAAAACCAAAAGTAGATAAGAAGAAAAAACTCAGCAAAAAAGAAAAAGATTTTTTAAACAAACCGGAATATTGTAAATGGATTGACGATGGTTACCTAATGATGGGACAAGCTCATTATTACAAACAGCATTATTTTACGGCAGAACAAACATTTTTACTGATTATTAACAAATACAAAAAAGAACCGATTGCCTGGGATGCTAAATTTTGGTTGGCAAAATCAAAAATTGAAGATAAAGAATACGAAGATGCAGAAGTTTTGTTGAAAGAAATTAGAAAATCATCAAAAGCACCCAAGTATTTACTGCATGAAGTGAATTTAGCTTATGCTGATATGTATATGAAAAAACAGGAATGGAGCGGTGCAATAAAATATCTGGAAAAAAGCATTAAAGAAGAAAAAGATAAAAAATTTAAAATACGCTTACATTTTATTTTGGCTCAGATTTATCAAATGCAAGAGAATTACAAAAAGGCAGAAGCAAACTATTTGGAAGTCATTAAAAAAAATTACAACTACGATATGACTTTTAATGCAAAAATAAATTTGGCTGAAATTTCTGAAAAAACAAAATCAAATGACGGAAAATTAAAAAAAGAACTGCTTAAAATGCTTAAAGATGAAAAAAATTATGATTATCTGGATCAAATTTATTATGCATTAGGCAGAATGGAACTTAACAGCCAAAATATTTCAACTGCTATTGATTATTTTAGTAAAGCTGTTTCGGCACGTTCGTCAAATAAAATGGTAAAAGCCAAAGCTTATAAGGTTTTGGCAGATTATTATGCCCAAAAAGATAATTATCGCCTTGCAGGAGCCTATTACGATAGCACACTGATTTCAATAAACGAAAGTTTTCCTGATTACGAAAAAATTCATCCGCTAATTAACAGCAAAGCACAATTGATGAAAAATTTAAGCATCATTGAAATTGAAGACAGCCTTCAGTTTGTTGCAAAACTGCCTGAAAGAGAAAGAAACAAACTAATTGATAAACAAATTCAAAAAATTCTTGCCAAAGAAAAAGCGGCAATGGAAAACAAAAACAATGGAACAGCCTTTGACCCCGCATTTGATAATCAAACAAGCAATGTGCCAAGCAATATAAAAGGAGGAAAATGGTATTTCTATAATCCACAGGCTGTAAGCTATGGTTTAACCAATTTTAAACAAAAATGGGGCGACAGAGAACTGGAAGATTTGTGGCGTTTAAGCAATAAAAAATCAAATTCAGAAATTAAAAAAGAAGAAAGTACGAAAAAAAATAACACTAAATCAAATAATAAGACTCAAAAATTGAGTAACAAAACCCGCGAATTTTATTTAGCTGATTTGCCCTTAACACCGGAGAAATTGAATAAATCAAACAAAAAAATTGAAAATGCATTATTTAATGCAGCAATGATTTATGCTGATGAAATGCATGATGACGATAAAGCTGTTGAACTTTTTGAAAAACTTTTAAAACGTTTCCCCGAAACAGCTATGCGATTAGATGTTTTACAAATGCTTTATAATTCAAGTAAACGCAAAGGAGATTATACGCGAGCCGACAAATATAAACAAATGATTATTTCAGAGTTTCCGGAAAGTATAAATGCAAAAATTCTTAAAGACCCTAATTATTTAACGGATTTGCAGAAACAAAGCAAAAAAGTTGAAGTTTTATACGAAGATGCTTTTAATTATTATAAAGCCAAAAGATACAGGCAAACAATAGATATTTGTGAAAACGCACTAAAAGAATACCCAAGTGATGAACTGGTTCCTAAATTTTTATACTTAAATGCCTTATCCTATGGTGAAATTGGAAATAAAGAGAAACTTAAAAAGGAATTGAAGGTTTTGGTGCAAAAATACCCCACTGCTGAAATTACAGCTAACGCAAAAGAGATTTTACAAATAATCGAATCGGGAAAATATGAAGAGAACTTATATGTGTATGAACCGGAAATAAAACATTATTATGTGCTTGTTGTAGCTAAAAATAAAGTTGATTTTAATAAATTAAAATTTGATTATTTGTCTTTTAATTTGGATAATTATGATAATCTGAACTTGAATGTAGCACAAATAAAATTAGATGACGAAAGGGATATGATTGTAATACAAACATTTAAAAATGCAGAAGCAGCAGGAAATTACTATGCCGAATTAATTAGCAAAAGAGTTTTAAGTGCATATAGGTTAATACCTTACAATCATTTTATAATTTCTGAAAACAATTATAAAAAATATCTGAAAGATCAAAATACTGAAAAATACTTGAAATTTTACATGCAGAATTATCGTTAAAATCACTAAAAAAACAAATCATCTGAATTTTGTAGTCCTGTTTTTTGCTTAAAGGATTCAAAAACCAGTTCTTCAAAAATCTTGTTTAATTCTTGCCGGTAATGTTTTGCACCGTTTATCCGTTTTTCAAAAACATGAAGTTCTTCTTTATTCAAAAATTCGCTTTGAATAGTAAGATCAGAAATTATGCCTTTATGCACATTAAAGCGGATACTTAATTTTCCGATAGGTAATGATTTATTTTTTTCAAAAATATATTTGGGCGAATAAGCAAAGTTCCATTCCCATGTACTATATTTCGATAAAGCTAATCTTTCAATACCTGTCAAATCTTTATTATCAAATTGATATTCAACAGATTCAGCATGGTTGGATTTTATAAAATGAAATAAAGCACTCCGAAATGCATTAATAGAAGCCGATTTATCCATAAAACGGATAATATTACTAACCTTTGCCCTTTTTGATTGCACAGCCTTAGTTGAATAATACTTGAAATTACCCGCTATTGCATTATTTAAGTCTTCTAAATTTGAATTATAAAGTAAAGTGCCGTGATGAATTAATCTATTTTTAAATATATGCTCTGCATTGCCGGATATTTTTCCCCCTGCAATTTGCAAATCATTGTTTTTAGTTTGTACTACATTTAAATTCAATGATTTTAAAAATAAATAAATATCATTCATGTATTTATTAAAATTTACAGGTTTATTTTTTTCAGCTTGCACAATCCAGGCAAAATTCAAATTTCCCAAATCATGATAAACTGTTCCACCACCTGAAAGTCTTCTAATAAGCGGTATTTTATTTTGTTCGATATATCTAATATTAGCTTCTGCCAAAGCATTTTGATGTTTGCCTATAATAATTGAAGGTTTATTTACATAGAGCAAAAAAATATCCGAATCAAAATTTTTTAATAAATATTCCTCGGCTGCAATGTTAAAATACGGATTGTCAGATGGGCTTTTTATACAAAGCAGGTTATTCATTTACCACTAAAGTAATTATTCGTTTTTCTCAATACTAATCATAATCGTTTTAATAACTAAATCATCTCTAATTTGTTGGATTTTTATTAACCATTCTTGAAAATCATTAGAAGGAACGATACGCGGCAAGCTATAATTCTCTTTTCCTAAATCAAGCAAAACTTCTTTATGCTCATCGTCTTTTAAGATAGGTTTATTTAATGGTTTTTTTGAAAAAATTACATACAAACGGTTAATATCCTTTTCTGAATTAGCATATAGTTCATAAGTATCTTCTTTGAAAAAATCATCATCAAAATAGTTAAACTCGGGTTTATCAGAAAAAAAGACATATTCTTTATCCGCTTTAATAGGCATGGCTTCTTCTAAACCTTCCGGCATACTTCTATAAGGCAAAAGACATTGAGCATTATCATTATCATCTAAATAAACCGTTAAATATCCATTTACCGGCGAACGAAAATACAGAAAAAAATCATCACCTTTGTAAAAGTCAGTTACAGGGCGAATAATTTTTGTATCCTTTAAGGGAAAAGTTTCTATTTGTATTTTTGTATTTTTCAGTTCTTTTGCCAATAACTGTACAGAACATTCAATATAAGTTACTTTTTGTTTCTTTTTTTGTCCCGGAATACGCTCTTTTTTCTCTGTTTCTTTATATTCTTCTTTTAATACTTTAATAATTTCACCTTTTACCGCAGTGTTTCCAATCATTTTAAAAACCGTATTGGTTTCCACTTTTTCACCGGTTTTTTTGTTTTCAATATAAATAGTATTTCCTTGCATAATTAAAGTACCAAAAGCATCTTGCAAGGCATTTACTTTAGCTTGTTGCAAAGCTCTGTTTTTTGCTTCTGTTTTTGACTCTACATCCGGATACCATTGTACCAAGGCTTTGCCTTGAATTTTTATAAGCGCATTTTCTTGTGCCAATACAGCACTTGCAATAAGCATAAAAATTAAAAAGGAAAGTGTTCTCATAGTCTAATTTAGATATGTTTTATTGTGTAAAGATAAAACGAAATTTTAATTTTTTTATTTCCTATTTTACTTTTAGGAGGATTTTTGAAATTTAAAAAGCTAAAACAGCCTATTTGTGCAACAGTATGCTTGCTGTCTTTTTTTTAATCAACTACCACAAACCAACTTGTAATACAAATAATACTTTAGTTAAATATTACAAGATAAAAAGATTTTAAATTACTATTCTATTCAAAAATCACTCATAATAACATATTGTTTTTCAAGACTTTAAATCAAGCAAACCCATTTAGAATCTTCAATAATAATTAAAAAACATGAAATCAGATACAATAAAAACCATACTATTGAAGTTTTATCTTTCGAAAATTTTAAAAAACAAAACTTATCATACATCTGAAAAAATACATCGTAAAAATTGGATTTCTTGATAATATTTTATAAACTTGAAAATGAAACTGAAACTAAGCTTTTTTTCAAAAAAACTCAAAATCAATTGACCTTAAACTTGAAGCAAAATCATGTACAAATATTTAGAAAACTTTAGTCTTAAAAGTATAATTTTGACTTTTATATTAGTGTTTACAGTTCTTGTATTTTCCAGCTCAATGTTGTTTTTAAGTGTAAATGTAAAAAAGAATACCATCAATGACTCCAAAACCATTGTTGATAACTACACAGAAGAAAAAGCACTTATTTTAAAAAATAAGTTTAACGAAGTATTGGCAATCACCCGGACACTTGCCAATGTGTTTACGGAAAATATTGATAAAGACCTTGAAAATATTAATCCTTCCAGCAAAAAAATATTAAAAAATACTTTAAAAAATAATCCTGACTTCATTTCAGTTTGGTTAAATTGGGAAATTTCTGCCATTGATTCGACGTATAAGAAAAAAAATGGTCGAGTCGGACGCTTTTGTTACAAAGACAAAAACCATTTAATCTATTCATACGATATACGCGATACGACTAATGACAATTTATCCGGCGCATACTATGACATAAAAAACTCAGGTATGGAAATTATGGGAGAACCCTATTACGATGAATTTACCAAAGGTTTAGAAGGAATTTTAATGATAAGCCCCAGTGTTCCGATTATTCAAAATGGACAGTTTTTGGGAATGGTAGGAGTGGATTTATCAATGGAAAATATAAGAAAATTAGTAAAAACAATTAAACCCTATGATGTTTCCGTTGCCTATTTGGTTTCACCACAAAAAATGATTGTCGCACACAGCAACGATAAATTTTATGATAAAAACATTTTTGAAGTAAAAAAAGAATTTCAAGACAATTACCGGAAAGCATTTACAGAAGTAAATAAAAACAAATCCTATGCTTTTCATATAAAAAATCGTAAAGAAAATTTATATGTTTCAATGGCACCAATCATGATAGGAAAAGATCATGAAATATGGACATTAGTTACTGAAACCCCAATTAATATAGTTACGGCAAAATCTAATCGTTTATTTTTACTAACACTAATTATTGGGATTTTTGCCATTGGTATTTTAAGTTTAATTATTTATTTTGTACTCAAAAGAATAACCAAACGATTACTTGCAACGATAAGTTTTTCGGAACAACTTAGTACGGGAGATTTAAGTGGTAAATTAAATTTAACCGGCAGAAATGAAATTGGCAGACTTGCCGCATCACTTAATCTTATGGCAGAAAAAATTAAAAATATTGTTATGCAAATTTCAAACAGTGCTGAAAATATTGATGAGTCAAGTATGCAAATAAGCAATTTCTCCAATGATTTATCTCAAGGTTCATCTGTTCAAGCCAGCTCGGTAGAAGAAGTTATGACATTGATCGAAGAGATTACATCAAATATAGAAAATAACACCCAAAGTGCTAAACTAACCGAAGAAATAGCTTCAAAAGCTCTTGATGGCATTAAAAGCGGCAGTGTTTCAGCCAACAAAACAGCAGAATCAATAAATAAAATAGCCGAAAAAGTTACAATAATAGGTGAAATAGCAAAACAAACCAATATACTTGCACTGAATGCAGCAGTTGAAGCGGCACGGGCAGGAATACACGGTAAAGGCTTTGCCGTTGTTGCCAATGAAGTAAAAAAATTAGCTGAAAATGCACAAATTGCCACCAAAGAAATTAATGAACTATCGGCAAATGGTGTTTCTTTATCAGATTATGCAGAAAAAGAATTACAAAAACTCATTCCCGACATTGAAAAAACAGCAAAATTAGTCGGAGAAATCAGCAGAGCAAGTATTGAGCAAAATACAGGAGCCAATCAAGTACAAAATGCAGTTGAAGAGCTCAACAATATTGCACAAAGGAATTCATCCTTATCGGATGAATTGGACGGTAAGGCAAAAAATTTGACAAACGAAGCCAAAAATTTAAAACAAGCCATTAAGTATTTTAAGTTTTAGCATGGATACGGTAATCATAGTAGCAGGTGGCTCAGGAAAGCGATTTAAAAGTGATATTCCAAAACAATTTTTGGAATTATCGGGTAAACCGGTTCTTATGCGTACTATTGAAGTATTTTTTAGGTACAAATCTTCACTGCAAATCATTTTGGTTTTACCCAAACAACACATTGAGTTTTGGAAAGACTTATGTGAAAAATATGAGTTTAACATAAGACATAAAATTGTTCAGGGAGGAAAAACACGCTTTCACTCGGTAAAAAATGCTTTAAACACCGTGGACAGATTGGATAACTTAGTTGCAATACACGATGGAGTTCGCCCTTTGGTTAGTCAAGAAACCATAAACAGGTGTTTTTTTAAGGCAAAAGAAAGCGGCAACGCAATTCCATGTATCCCTCCGCATGATTCCGTACGACAAATTTCGGAAAATACAAATCACATCATTGACCGCTCCCTGTTACGATTAATTCAAACGCCGCAAGTTTTTCATACCAACATATTAAAACAAGCTTATAATCAAGAATATAAAGAAGTTTTTACAGATGATGCATCGGTATTGGAAAGCTTGGGAGAAAAGATTTTCTTGGTTGAAGGCAACAGAGAAAATATAAAAATCACCAACAATATTGATTTGATAATCGCTGAGGCTTTATTTAAACCATAAATCCGCAGCTATGTTTGTAGAGTCAAAACATCTTCTTTTCAAACAAATCAAGTTCTTTGGCTTTTTTGGGCTTAAATTGATATTTCCAACTAATATCCAGCAAAGGATAAATGGCAAACTGTGAACTTCCGGAAGGATAAGTACCAAAAAATATTTTATACCCGCCAAGAATACTTAAACTGTTGGTTAAGGGTAGCATAATCATTCCTTTGTGTTCAATGGCAATATCTTCCATGTTAAATTTTACCGATAGAAAATCGACATCTGCCGAAAAATTAATCCAAGAATTAAGATGACCGTCAATATCAACTCCCGCATACCATAAAAGTTTTTTTTGATAAATCGATGAGCGCGGGTAAATTATTGGTTTTTCCATTGGAGGTATATCCCCTTCTTTAAACTGCCATGCAAATTGAACACCTAATTTTAGGGATAATAAATAATTGGCTGCCTCACAGGTAGTTTTTTTCTTTAAAAACTTACTGACAATCACTTCATTTTTAAAAGCAAGCATTTGCGGAACAACAGAATCAACAGGAATATAATCCGGTTTGTCTCTTTTTCGTAGCATATTTAATGCCCACGATGGATAGTTAATACCATGAACCGTTGCCACGGCAAAATCTTTTTTGTACCATGTTTTTTTTACTTGTCCGTTTGGGAAGACTGCAAATATCCAGGTCTGAGCAGATATTTCAAAGGTATTACTAATCCCATACTGAGCCGGACGAAACACGCTTACATCCAAGCGCCCTTGCGGCACAGTAAGCGCAGTACCTACCGTCCATAACTCAAACTGAGCCTTAACGGAAAAAATCTCAAAGGACATTATCAAAAATAAAACGAATATTTTTTTGCTGTTCATTTTTTTCTTTATTGATTTAAAGATTAATAATATCCAAAGGTAGTGAAATATTGGCGAAATACAAAAACAAAGAAAGTAAAACGCGGAAATGTAAACTAAGCGACAATGCCATTGTTATGCGCGGTATTTCGGATTGGTTTTTATACGGTCGGAGAAAGGAATACGCATACTGATATGTTGGCGGCTTTGGTGCAATAGGTTTATTTTTTCGATTTTTAACGGACGGCTTTTTAATAACTTTCCGTTTTTGTCATACACTTTTCTTTCGCCGCTTACGGTTCTGTTGTTTTTTATCAGTAACTCATTCACAATTATCTTGTTTCGTTTTACCTTTTTTACAAATACTTCTTTTCTTATATTTGATTTATTGTGGTTTGTGTTGTTGTTTCCGGCAAAAGCGGTTGTAACAAAAATAATGCTGAATAATATGGTTGCGATAGTTTTCATAGTTCTTAGGTTTTGTTGTTCGTTATTGATAGATGCCAATAATATACCGTAAAATGTAATCCATTTGTTATCAATAAGTTAATTTATTTTAAGAGGGGTAAATAATCTAATTTTTAGACAGTAATTCTAAAAATTAGAGAAATATTTACTGAAAAACACCTATTTATACCCTGAAAATACTTAGGGATTTTGTTTTTGAAACAATGCATAAATATAATGGCGAATATCGCCGCCGGGCATTGTATATTGGTAGTTGAAGTGTTGCAGGGTTTTAAAATTGCTGCCAAGAGATTGTTGCATTTCATGTAAATTGTAGCGATGCACAGGCAAACCACTGCATTTTTCGGCACTTTGTTTATTAAATTGG
>JAKIUH010000476.1 GCA_021647685.1 Bacteroidales bacterium | reverse complement strand
AAATTTCAATAGCCTGCTCTACCGATTTTTTAAAACTTTCTACTGTTTGATTGGGCAGTCCGTAAATTAAATCCAAGTTTACTCCTTGAAAACCGGCTTTTTTCATATAATCAACCAAATCCTTAACAGGATGTTTTGATGCATCGAGATTAACTAATTTTAATATGTTTGAATCAAAATCCTGAATACCAATACTTAAACGATTAAAACCTATACTTTTTAAACGGTCAATATCTTTAAAATCAAGATAAGCAGGGTTTACTTCCATGGCTATTTCAGCATTATCAGTATATGAAAAATGCTTGTGAAAAGTATTCATTATTTGCTCAATATAATCCAATGATATAGCATTTGGTGTGCCTCCTCCCCAATGTACCTGACTAATCTTTCTGTTTTTATCCAGCAAAGTGGAAACGGTTTCTATTTCTTTAATCACCGCATCAATATAGCTTTTAACTGTATCTTCGCCCCGCAAAATAGTAGTGTTGCAACCGCAAAAGTGGCATAATTTTGAACAAAACGGAATATGTACATAAAAACTAATATTTTCAGGCTGTTCTGCATTTGACTTCAAAATATGCTTTTTATACTCATTTGCCGTAAAGCCGGTATGAAAAAAAGTAGCCGGCGGATAACTGGTATATCGAGGTCCGGGTTGATTATATTTTTTTATTAAGTCTATATTCATATTTTTTATTTTATTTATAAATAACGTATCTATCCGATGATTTGCACAAAAGAATTTCTTTGCCTGCGGTAAAAGGTTTTATCAACAAATAAACATAAATTTGCATCGGTATTTGTTTTTAAATACTACCAAAAACCAACAACAGCCCACAGATAGTTAAGCATTTAAACTATTTAACAAACACCGCTTATCGGTTATTCTTCATCCAATCCGTAATAAATTTAGCATTTTCAAAAGGTGTTTCCGGTAAAAATCCGTGCCCAAGATTGAAAATCCAATTTTTATTTTCTCTGCCAAAATTTCGATATTTAACTAATTCTTTTTCAATGCTTTTTTTATCAGCAAACAATATTCGAGGGTCAAGATTTCCTTGTAAACCAACTTCTTTGTCAATTATTTTTCGTGCCTCATTTATGGGCGTTTGCCAATCAATACTCACAAAATCGCAAATATCTTTATTGACTTCTTTTAATCCGAAACCCAATCCTTTCGGAAAATATATAAAAGGAGTTCCGGTAGCTCTTACTGCATCTGAAATCTTTTTTACCGAAGGTAAAAAAAGTTCAAAATACAATTCATTAGGGATTAAACCTGCATTGGTTTCAAACAATTGAAAAACTTCAACACCATGTTTTATCTGATTTAAAGCATATTCGACAGAAAGCTCTGTAACAGCATCAATAATTTTTTTGAGCTTATTTTTTTCTTTAAAAATATAAATTACGGAATCTTGAAAATTGGAACGACTGCCTAAACCCTGTATCATAAAACTCAAAACAGTTAAAGGAGCACCACAAAATCCGATTAAGGGAATATCCGCAGGTCGCGTTTTAATAATTTCATCTATGGCATTATAAATATACTCCAACTTTTCGGGCTGTGGATTAAATTTTGGTTCTTTAATATCTTTTAAAGGATTTTCAAATACAGGTCCTTTATCTGTAAAATCCAAACCCATACCCATTGCATAAGGAATTACCAAAATATCGGAAAATAAAATGGCTGCATCTACACCCAAATCATACACCGGTAGCAAAGTTACTTTTGCGGCTAATTCCTTATCTTTCATCATTTCCCAAAAAGAATACTTTTCTTTTAATTGCATATATGAAGGCAAAACTCTGCCGGCTTGTCGCATATACCAAATAGGAGGACGCTCCGTTTCTTTGCCTTTTAATGTATTTAGTAAGATTGAGTTCATTTGTAAAATTGTTATATTGTTAAAACTTGTCCGCCCTTCGGCAGCAATTAGATGATGTAAAATTTGAGTTATTAAATTAATATCCGTTTAACAATTTGTCAGTTTAACTTAATTTTTCCAGTGCTTTTCGGTTTGCCTCAATGGTTTTTTCAATATCTTCATCGGTATGGGCAGCAGAAACAAAGGCACATTCAAATTGCGAAGGCGCTAAATAAATACCGCTTTCAGCTGCCAATTTAAAATATTCGGCATATTTACCGGTATCAGATTTTACGGCATCGTCAAAAGAATTTACTTCTTTTAAATCGGTGAAAAATAAAGTCATTAATGAACCAATACGGTTAATTTTTGCTTTAATTCCAGTTTTTTGTATGTTTTCACGAATACCTGCCTCTAATTTTTCGGCTTTTTCTTCAAGCTGACGATAAAAATCAGGATTTTTATTAATAATTTGTAAACTTGTCAGTCCGGCAGCCATAGCTAAAGGATTTCCGGATAAGGTACCGGCTTGATAAACAGGTCCTGACGGTGCTAATTGTTCCATTATATCCCGCCTTCCACCATAAGCACCCACCGGTAAGCCTCCTCCAATAATTTTACCGAGTGTAGTTATATCCGGCATAATACCAAAATATTCTTGGGCACCGCCTTTTGCCAAACGAAAGCCTGTAATTACCTCATCAAAAATTAATAAAGCACCTTGTTTTTTTGTCAAATCGCGCAAGCCTTGTAAAAATCCATCTTGGGGTTTTACCAAGCCCATATTTCCGGCAACCGGCTCAACAATAACAGCTGCTATCTCATCGGGATATTGTTTGAATAATTGCTCTACCGAAGCTATATCATTATAACGCGCAATTAAAGTGTCTTTTGCCGT
>JAKIUH010000053.1 GCA_021647685.1 Bacteroidales bacterium | reverse complement strand
GATAGACTATCAATTACCGGATTCAAAGCAACTAAAGTCCAAACTCCTAAAGATGGACGATGAACAAAAAGAATTACACCAAATTATTCAAGAAAAATTTTAGGGTGTTGCATTGACGAAAACAGGAGAGCTGGATGAAAAATAAATTGAAATAGAACAACATCTTAAACAGGTATAGAGTGATGCAAGCTGTTTTTATAATAGCTTGCATTTTTTATATTTCTTAAAATTAGCTATTTATTTGAAACTGGTAATATGAATACACGTTACTGTTTATTTGGTTGCATCAATATATTTATCTGTTCGAAAAAAATAGAAAGGCAGCCGTTGCCTAAGCAAAACGACTGCCAAATCAGAGCCATGAAAAAAAATTATTTTTAAGCCGTAAAACTGGCTGTTAAAAATTCTCTGTTTAAACGTGCAATATGTGCCAATGAAATTCCCTTCGGGCATTCAATTTCGCAAGCTCCTGTATTAGAACAGTTCCCGAAACCAAGCTCATCCATTTTAGCAATCATATTTAATGCACGGCGTTTGGCTTCCACTTTACCTTGCGGCAATAAAGCCAATTGCGAAACTTTTGCCGAAACAAACAGCATTGCCGAAGAGTTTTTACAAGTAGCTACGCAAGCGCCACATCCTATACATGCAGCTGCATCCATTGCTTCGTCAGCAGCCTCTTTAGGTATTGGAATTGAATTGGCATCAGGTACACCTCCGGTATTAACCGAAATAAAACCACCGGCTTGCAAAATTTTATCAAAAGCCGAGCGATCGACCATTAAATCTTTAATCACCGGAAAGCCGTTAGCGCGCCAAGGCTCAACGGTAATGGTTTCGCCATCGCTAAATTTGCGCATATGCAATTGACAAGTCGGGATTAAACGGTCAGGTCCATGCGCACGACCATTAATATACATACTACACATACCGCAAATACCTTCGCGGCAATCATGGTCAAAAGCAACAGGTTCTTTCCCTTCGTTAATTAACTGTTCGTTAAGAACATCCATCATTTCAAGGAAAGAACTGTCGGTAGAAACATTATTTACTTGATATGTTTCAAACTGACCTTTTTCTTGGGGACCACTTTGTCTCCAAACTTTTAATGTAAGATTTATCGTTTTTGTTGACATGATTCTCCTATTTATAGTTCCTTGTTTTAACTTCTATTCCTTCATATTTAAGCTCTTCTTTGTGCAATTCCGGTTCTGCATCATCACCTTTGTATTGCCAAGCGGCTACATACATAAATTTATCATCGTGGCGTAGTGCTTCACCTTCTTCGGTTTGATGCTCTGAACGGAAATGACCTCCACAAGATTCGTCTCTATGTAATGCGTCTTTTGCCATTAACTCGCCTAATTCAAGAAAATCAGCAAGACGAATGGCTTTTTCCAATTCAACATTAATGGTATCTGTTTTTCCGGGAATACGAACTTCTTGCCAAAACTCTTTACGCAATTTCTTAATCATTTCAATTCCTTCTTTCAAGCCTTCCGCATTACGTTCCATACCTACATGATCCCACATAATATGACCAAGCTCTTTATGGATAGAATCAACAGAACGCTTTCCTTTCGAGCCAACTTCCATTAAATTACTAATATGCTCTTTAACTTGTTTCTCTGCATTTTTAAATTCGTCCATATCCGTGCTGAACGGTTTTACCTGATGCTGGTCGGCAAGATAATTTTGTATCGTATAAGGCAATACAAAATATCCATCGGCTAAACCTTGCATTAATGCAGAAGCTCCTAATCGGTTTGCACCATGATCGGAGAAATTCGCTTCCCCAATTGAGAACAATCCCGGAATAGTGGTTTGCAATTCATAATCAACCCAAGTACCACCCATTGTATAGTGAATTGCCGGATAAATCATCATCGGCGTTTCATAGGGATTTTGGTCGGTGATTTTTTCGTACATTTGGAAAAGGTTTCCGTAACGGGCTTCAATCACATCTTTACCCAAACGTTCAATGGCATGTTTGAAATCCAAATAAACCGCTTGACCTGTTTCTACTCCATAACCGGCATCACAACGCTCTTTGGCTGCTCTTGAAGCAACATCGCGCGGCACCAAGTTACCAAATGCAGGATATCTTCTTTCCAAATAGTAGTCTCTGTCTTCCTCGGGAATATCTTCCGGACGTTTTTTGCGTGCACGAATGGCTTCGGCATCTTCAAGTTTTGCAGGTACCCAAATACGACCATCGTTACGCAAACTTTCACTCATCAAAGTCAGTTTTGACTGAAATTCTCCATGAACAGGAATACAAGTAGGGTGAATTTGAACAAAACAAGGGTTGGCAAAAAATGCACCTTTTTTATAAGCTTTCCATGCAGCACTACCATTTGAACCCATGGCATTGGTCGATAAGAAAAATACATTTCCGTAACCTCCTGTTGCTAATACTACGGCATGTCCGAAATGACTTTCAATTTCACCGGTTACTAAATTACGGGTAACAATACCGCGAGCACGTCCGTCAATAACAACAATATCCATCATTTCGGTACGCGGATACATTTCAACACTGCCTTTGGCAATCTGACGGTTTAATGCTCCGTAAGCACCTAATAATAGTTGTTGACCGGTTTGTCCCCGTGCATAAAAAGTACGAGAAACCAATGCACCGCCAAAGGAACGGTTGTCTAACAAACCTCCGTAATCGCGGGCAAAAGGAATTCCTTGCGCCACACCTTGGTCGATAATGGCATTACTTACTTCAGCCAAACGATACACATTGGATTCGCGGGCACGATAATCGCCACCTTTTACCGTATCGTAAAATAAACGATAAATTGAGTCACCATCATTTGGGTAGTTTTTTGCGGCATTTATACCGCCTTGTGCCGCAATACTGTGTGCACGGCGCGGACTATCCTGATAACAGAAATTTTTTACTTTAAATCCAAGCTCACCTAAACTGGCAGCTGCAGAAGCTCCTGCAAGACCGGTACCTACCACGATAATTTCAATTTTACGTTTGTTGGCAGGGTTTACCAAACCTTGATGTGCTTTATAATTTGTCCATTTATCCTTCAGTTGTCCTTCAGGAATTTTTGAATCTAATTTTGTCATAATTCTATATCATTTATCTGTTTAACAGATTAATTTCCGAAAATTAAAAAATAAAGAGGTATCATTGAAAAACCTGCTGCAATAATTATTGCATAAATATCTCCAATTACTTCAAGGCGTTTGCGCCATACAATATTACTCCAACCAATGGTTTGGAAAGCCGACCAAAAAGCATGATGTAAGTGTAAACCCAAAGCAATGGCACCTAAAATGTAAAAAATAGAATAAACAATACCAAGTTGCGGATCTACAAATAATCCGGAAACCAAAGCATAGGCATTTTCCATGCTTACACCATCCACTTCAACCTCTGCCAAAAGCGGAGAGCCTGCAACTTTTATTTTCCAGAAAAAGTTAATCAGGTGAATGACTAAAAATACAAAAATCATAAAACCTAATACGTACATATTTCTTGATGCCCAGGTACTGCTGTGTCCTTGCTCAAATTTGTTGTACGATACAGGTCTTGCGTTTCGGTTTTGCAAAGTTAAGATGGTCGCATAGATAATATGGAGAATAAATCCTAATGCCAATACAGCTTGCATAATCTGTATCAGCGGATTTGTTGCCATGAAATGCGACACTACATTAAATGCATCCGAACCTACCAATAAAAACAGGTTTGCCGTTAAGTGTACCACCAGAAACACTATTAGAAACAAGCCTGTAATGCTCATCATAAATTTTTGTCCTACTGAGGACTTTAAAAATCCACTCATATTTATAGACTTTAAATAAGGTTAAAAATTTGCATTACTTAACATATAATTCTAAGTATGCACAAATGTATATGCTTCATTAAGAAAATCAAATGTTGATAAACATTAAAATTTAATTTAGAAAGATTCTAAATAAAGCAGGTGTTAAGCCTTAAAATTAAAAATAATATTTTAATTAAAGATTTGTTTTGCGAATTTCTCTGTAAATTTGTTCTGTTTTTTTAATAATACAAATATGAAAGCGTTAAAACAATCCGGTATAAGTTATTTAAAGTCAGGGCACGGTGATGCTATCATTTTATTGCACGGATATTTGGAATCAAAAGAAATATGGATTGATTTTGCCGATGATTTGGCTAAAAAATATACCGTTCTTGCTATTGATTTACCGGGGCACGGAGAAAGTGAATTAATTACAAAAGATTTGAGTCTTGAAATAATGGCGGAGGCGGTTAAAACAATTTTAGATTATGAGCAAATTGAAAAGTGCTTTTTAGTGTGGCATTCAATGGGCGGATATGTGGCTTTGGCATTTTTAGAATTATTTCCGGAACGATTAGATGCGCTTTCTCTTTTCCATTCCAGCCCGTATGCTGATACCGATGAAAAAAGAAAAAACAGAGCGCGCGAAATGGATATTATTCGTGCGGGCAAGAAAGCGCAGGTTTATACGGCACATTTCCCAAAAACTTTTGCCCCGGATAATGTTGAAAAATTTACCGATGAGATTAAGAAAATGAACGAAAGAGCCAAAAATATGTCTGATGAGGGTATTATTGCGGCTTTAAATGCTATGAAAAACCGTCCTGACCAATCAGGCTTATTAAAAAATACGAAAATCCCTATACAATATATAATAGGTGAAAAGGATAATTTTATTCCAATGTCAATTCTTGATAAACTACAACTTCCCGACAATTCGGAATTGGTTGTTTTGGAAAATTCAGGTCATATGGGATTTATCGAGGAAAAAGAAAACGCCCTTCGAGCGATTAGTGGTTTTTACGCATAGATATTATATGGGCAAATTGCTTTTTACTCCGTTTTATTTATGGAATTAGTTTTATACAGATGTGATGCATCGAAACCCGAAGGAATACTTTGGTATTTCGAGGGGAGATGTAACGAAACATCCATCCGCAAGAAATCTGTCATGTTAAGTATGTTGTGGTATATAAAATATAAATATCAACGATATAATTGGAATTAAAATCTACATTTAAGGATAGCCACTAAAATAAATCAATAGTCGTAGCATTTATATACAGCTATTGAATTCATTAATAATTAAATTTATCTGAAATTTCAGAACAGCTGACTCATATGTCTTTATAATACTGACAATCAGAACTAATCGGAATATCAAATTGGATTTGAGAATGATCCTGTTTAGCACCAAAGGTGCGGATATAAACATTTTTTTATCCGCAAATTAATCGGATTTATGTAGATCTTTAATTAATACTTTTGAGTTGCTATATTTTTCAAAACGTTTTGAAGTCCGTTGGATGTTCAAAAGTTTTAAAAACTTCAAATCGTCCGATAAGACATTTGAACCTTCCTAATTTACCAATTAACCAATATCCCCTTTTTTTAAGTTAATTTCTATTCCCAATGGGTCAGTTGTTTTGAATTTAGGTTTAATACTTTTACAAGCGCGAAACTTGCATTAATTACTTGATTTCTTGTCAATTGCAGCCACTACTTTACCGTAAATAATCAGCGCAACAGCCGATGCAAAGGCAATGCCCATAAAATAATACCAAATATAATGCGCATTTGCAGCAGCTTCTGCCCAGTGTTCATGGTTGTCGAACAGTGTCGGGTCGGGGCAGTATTTATCCAATAAAAAACCAGATAAACCAAAACCGAGAATTGAAGAAAGAAAAGAATGTAAATGACTAAATCCAAGATATAAACCTTCTTCACCTTTAGGTGCTTGCAAGGAAAAGTATTCTAAAAAGCGTGGCGAAATAAAAGATTCTGCCAAACCTTGAAAAACAATGCCTATTATCATCATAAAAGCTACCGGGTGCATTTCCATAAAGCCTAAATCAATCATTCCGCTTTTAATCCAATTACCTGATGCCATAGCCAAAGCCGAAACCGGCATGATAAACATTCCTACGGTCATTGAAAACAGTGCTGTTTTTTTACGCATCATTTGTGTAACAAAGCCAACCGTTAAAACAACCACCAGTGGGTTAACATTTGCATACCAAGAAGGCGATGCTCCTTCACCAGCCAAACGCAAAACATATTTTGGCATGGTCGCATATAACTGGTGTTGCACCATCCAAAAACCGGTAATAATAATAATTAAAAATATCAAACGAAGATTGGTAATAACTTTAATAAATGCCTTCCATATTTCTTTGATGCTTTTTCCTTCACCAGCACGTTGAGTGGGAACAAAAAACAAGATAATAAGAATCAGCGCTAAAAGGGTCATGGCTGCCGAAAAATAATTCAAATTAATTAAGCCCAGATTCCCCATTGATTCGCGCAAAGGCTTTACAATTGTTTTTCCTGAAAATGCACCGATATTTACCATCATATAAAATACGGAAAAACCTTTTGCACGGTTTGCTTCGGTGGTTTCTTTTGCCACGGTACCTGTTATTACCGATTTAATAAATGAGCCCCCAATCATTATTACAATCATAATCGGGATAATGGTATAGCGTATGCCCATACCGCGTAATCCTGTAAAGTGTACTTCATGCCCGTATTCTACCAAACCTTTTGCTTGCAATATATTAGGGAAAATTGCCAAGCCTGCATATCCTATGGTAAGCAGTGAAAAAGCCAATATCAAAGCATTTTTAAAACCTATTTTATCGGCATAAGCCCCGCTGAAAGTAGGAAGCAGATACAATCCGGCAGAGAAAAAACCGGCAATCATTGCCGCTTCTATATCTGAAAATGCAAGAATCCGCGATAGATATAAAGTAATTACAATAAAAACACCGTAATAGGCTGCTCTTTCCAATAATTCAACAGAGTTGGCTACCCAGAATGCTCTTGAAAATTTAACTTTTTCTTGTTTTTCAACCTTTTGTACGCTCATAAGTTTGGTTTTTGAATTTACCAAGCAAAAATATAAGGATTTAATTAATTTAAAAATTTATTTCTTTCTGAAAAAATCGTATATTTAAGCAACCATTAAATTTAGAAGTATGCTTAAAAAAATATTTATTTTTATTATTGCATTTTTTGCTATGTTTTTAATCATAGCGGCATTATTGCCGGCTAAATATCGTATTGAGCGTTCAATAACGATTAATGCACCCCAGGAAAAAATATTTTGGCAGATTGCTGACATAGATAATTATACTGAATGGAATCCTTGGCTGATGCTTGATCCCAATGCCCAAAAGACATTGAGTGAAACAAGGAAGGGTGTGGGTGCTTCATGGCTTTGGGAAGGGGAAAAAATCGGTGCAGGAAAATTAAGTATTATTAATATTAAAGAATTTGAAAGCATTGAAACCAAGGTGGAGTTTTTTAAGCCATGGAAAGGGCTTAATTATGGTTTTTGGAGTATTACACCAAAGACTGATAGCACAAAAGTAACTTGGGCTTTCGAGGGCAAATTCAGCTATCCGTTTGAACGCTTCCTGTATTTTTATATTGATGATATGATGGGGAAAGATTTTGAAAAAGGTTTGGATAGTTTAAAAAAGCGTTGTGAAAATGAATGAGTTTACGGATAAAAGTTTTGTCTAAGCCAAACTTCTATCCGTAAAAAATTATGCCAATAAATACTCTTTTGCAAGTTTTGTATATTCTTGAATTTGATTTTGTTTCCATTTTGCATCATATCCTAATTCATTTGCCATAATTTCGGCAACTTTTTCCGCCATTTCTATACTTGCACGGGCATCCAGAAACAGCGCCCTGACTCTGCGGGCAAGCACATCTTCAACAGTGCGTGCCATTTCGTTCCGAACTGCCCAAAGCACTTCTGCTTTTAAAAAAGGCAAGTTGGGGTGCAATTGCTCACCCATTTCAGAATTTTTATTGATTAAATCCATAAGTTTAATGCGGTCAGAACCATAAACATATAAATGATCGTTGTAATCAACATTTTTAACATAGCCGTGAATGGGCATATTTTCGGTAACACATTTACGCGCTTCTAAACCTGCAATCAGCATTGCTTTATTTATGGTATCTTCTGCCATTTTACGGTAGGTCGTCCATTTTCCTCCCGTAATGGTAACCAAACCGGATAAGGAAACCACTAATTTATGACTGCGTGATATTTCTTTGGTGGACATATCTTCCCCTTGCGGTGCAGCCAATGGACGTAAACCGGCAAAAATACTCAGCACATCTTTTTTAGTCGGGTCTTTTTTCAAATATTGAGCTGCTGTTTTTAGGATAAAGTCAATTTCTTCGTCTAATGCACGCGGTTCAAGACTTGCATCATCCAAGGGAGTATCGGTGGTTCCAACTACCACTTTGTTATGCCACGGTACGGCAAATAATACACGTCCGTCCGATGTTTTCGGTATCATTATGGCAGAGTTACCTTGTAAAAAACTTTTGTCCAGAATAATATGAACTCCTTGACTCGGACGTACCATTTTAGGCGCCTCAGGATTGTCCATATGCAAAATATTATCTACAAAAACTCCTGTGGCGTTAATAACCACTTTAGCTTTTATTTCATAATTGGTGTTTTCTTCTGTATTGTTTGCTTTTACCCCGCAAATCATTCCATCGGCATCTTTTAATAATCCGTTTACTTTAAAGTAATTTAAAACTACCCCGTCGTTTTCGGAAATGGTTTGCGCCAAGTTAATTGCCAAACGAGAATCGTCAAACTGTCCGTCATAATAAATTACTCCTCCGTTTAAATCTTTTTCCGACAAATTAGGAATGGCTTTTAATGTTTCTTCTTTTGAAATATGTTCCGATGGACCTAAACCCAAACTTCCTGCCATCATATCATAAACTTTCATTCCTACGGTGAAAAACGGACCTGTCCACCAACTGTAATTCGGAATAATGAATGCTTGATTTTTAACAAGATGAGGGGCGTTCTGTCTTAATAAACCCCTTTCGTGAAGTGCTTCCAATACTAAAGAAATATCTCCTTGTGCCAGATAACGAACACCGCCGTGTACTAATTTGGTACTCCGGCTCGATGTACCTTTTGAAAAATCAGATTGTTCAAGCAATAAGGTTTTAAACCCGCGGGTACATGCATCTAAGGCTGTGCCTAAGCCGGTTGCACGACCGCCGATTACCACTACATCCCATTTTTTGTCCTGCATTTCGTGCAGTTTGTGGAGCATTTGTTTTCTATTCATAATAATATCTTTTTATTTAAATAAATAGCCTTTCAAATCGTTTTGAAAAATAATTCAACGTTTTAATTAACTTTTAGTTTTCGATGTCTAATTCCAAATCCCGAGCCTAGTGTCATGTCAAGCATGTTTTAGTCATACCAAGTTTCGTTCTTTTTGCGTAGAACTTTGTTAAAAATTTTGACCATAACTACTGCTATGCTAAAAATTTTTGCCTTGTTCTACACAAAAATAACTTCAACTTATACGACACAACACACTTGACATAACACTAGAGATCTAATAATGTAAGGTTAAAATTGCCTTGCCTAATCGAATAATATCACCGGGTTTTATGTTTTTCTTTTCAATCTTTATGTCGTTTACAAATACTCCGTTGGTACTTTCATTATCCTGAATGTAAAATTCACCTCCTTCATTGGTAATGGTTGCATGAAGTGTGGATACAGTCATGTCTTTAATTTTTATATCGCATTCTTTACCTCTACCAATAGTTGTACTCGGTTTTTTTATGTGATAATTTTTAAAGCTATCTTCGAGTTTGATCTCCAATACTGGGTTTTCAGTTTGTTTACTTAAAATTTTCATTTTTTTATCAAAAAGCATAGAAATTGTTTCTTTTAAATTCCGGATGTGCTTTTTTAATAAGTATATTCGTCTTAAAAGCATTAAGATAATTATTCCTAAAATTCCAACAATTATTAAATAAAAATGTTCTTTAAAAAAATATTGCTTTTCAGGTTTTGTAATCTTCAATTTTAACAGTTCATTATTGTATTGTATTTTGATAATACCTGAGGGTAAATGTTCATTTAGTTTAAATTCTATAAGGTATTGTTTGTTTGCCGAAAGGTTTGTGAGGTCATCTTCTTCTGATGCTTGTAATAGGGCTTTTTGCCAAGCGTGTAAATCTTTCGTGCCGGAAACAGAATAAAAATTATTTGGTTTGATGTTTAATGTATCTACTATTGGAGCTACTATTTTTAAATGTATCCCTGATGTTTCATTAGCTACTTTTAAAATAGAATTTGCTTGGGCATAATTTTTAATATTGTTGCATATGAAAATAATTGTTTGGTGCGAATTTTTTGAAATATCTGTCTGTTTTAAAAAGTCAATCCCTTCTTTTATCAAACATTCAGGATTTATTACTTTCCCATAATTTATTGTATTTTGTTTGGAGTAAAGTATAAAGTCTTTTATATCAGAAGTGTATGCATAGCTTAAAGGAGAAAAACATTTATATATATGATTGCTTTGGGCTAAGCCTATATTAATGTATAAATTTTCTTTTTCAATATTTTCCAAACTGTTTATCAATGCATCAAAAATAAAGTTTTGTTCGTTTTTACCAAAAGAATTGTAATCAATAATATAAAACAGATAAGAGGGGTTTTCTTTTTTGATAGGGACTAATTTAAAATCAATTTTTTTTTCTGATGCATAAACTTGTATTTGTTCCTTTTGGAAGTTTTGGGGTATTTCTATGGTGATTTTGATATAAGGATACAAATCTGAATTTATATTAATCAGTTTTATGTGCTGGGCGAAGGAAAGAGCACCACTCATTAAGCTGATAATGAAAAATAAAAGAATTTTCATCAGTGGGTATTAAAGGGTTGTTCAGCAAAATTAAACAAAAAATAATAAAAAAAATGCTGTAAATAATATTTTCACAGCATTTTTTTAAATCCTTTAAAGGATCAATCATTCTTTTAAGTCCTAATTTTTAACTTCTTCCATTTCCATACCGCATTTAGGACATTTTTCTTTCTCGGTATAAGTTTTGTCACCTTCGCATTTCATTGGGCACTGATAGCTAGTCATTGCTGTTTCATTGTGTTCATGTTTTTCTGTAGCTTCTTCATCTTTAACTGTTTCATCATTTGAAGTGCTGGTTTCTGTTTGAACTTCATTGTTTTCTGTTTCCTCACTTGAAGTATTACAGGATGTTGCAAATACAAAAAAAGCAGAAACAATAAAGGGGAAAATTAACAATTTAATTTTTTTCATAGTCATAATATTTTTGTTTATTATGCAAATAAAGAGCATATTTTATCAATTATCATTATCACTATTTGGAACGTCCTGTTTAAAATTGGACAGATGACGGTGTAAGTGTTTGATTAATTTCTATATGTGATATAATTGTGTTTTTTTTTCTTTTTATTTTGTTAAGGGTAATTACTAAATTCAGAACAACTGACCAGTAAGGAATTAAAATGAGCCCCAAAAATAAATTTCGCAAAGTGAAAATCTGCGTCAATCCTATTAATCTGTGGGTAAAAAAGATTTGTATCCCGCACCTATCTTTGGTGCTCGCTTGTGCGGTAATTAATAATCATCGGGCTTTGCCCAATGCTATTTTATTCTGCACCTTTGGTGCAAAAGAGGGTTCATTCTTAAATCCAATCTGATATACCATTCCATACTAATTATCAATACTATAAAAGCACATAAGTCAATTGCTCTGAAATTAGATGCAACATTTTTTTAAGCTTATCGGTCTTTATAAAAACACAAGAGAGCTGGCGTAAATTTTGCTATCTAATAAAAGGTAGTTACAATCTGCTTATAGAAATCAATAAAACTTATCATGCCTTTTAGTAATTTTTGTTTAATTATTTAAAAGCTTATTTTTTTATACAGTATATTGATTATTAGCTGATTATGTGAGTTTTGATGTATAATGGATTTGGTTTTCATAAATATCAATCTCTAAGAAAATAGCTATGTTATCACCAAAAAACGTTAGTTTATCAAAGCAATTTGAATTTTAATGGATTAAAGAAACAATTTTGGCTATTTTGCGTATAATTAATAAATACCGATTTAATATAAATTTAGTTTATGATGAGAAGAGTAAGTACAATTTTTAGCATTTTATTATTCGCTTATTTTCAAATAGATACAATAGCCCAAACGGGACCTGCCGGAATTGGTAATGCTACCGGTAATAATAATCAACCTACTAATATTTTGTGGCTTAGAGCCGATGACCTTGGCTTGGCAGATGGAGCTACCGTTAGTGCATGGCCCGATATATCAGGAAATAATAATGATTTATCATCCTCTGTGAATGACCCTAATGATCCTACCTATGCATTAAACCAAATTAATGGCTTGCCTGTTGTGCGGTTTAGCTCTGCTACAGGAACGGGTACAAAACTAATTAGGAATCCTTTTGATGGCTTTGCAAGTAGCGAGATAACAACGATTGTGGTATATAAAACATCTGACTCTGGTGATGGTTTGGTATCCTATGCAACGAGTGGTGATAACAATAATTATCTATTATACGATAATAATAATTTACGAATATATACAGGCGGTAATTACAAAATAAGCTCACAATCTTATAATACAAATGCATTTACTATATTAGTTGAAAAATGGCGTAATAGTGATAATGCCGTAAATTTATTTAAAGACGGTACCAATAACTATAGCAACACTTTAGGAAATGGGAATATTATAAACGATGGTGGTTCTTTATCTATTGGAGGCGAGCAAGATGCCGTGGATGGTAGTTATTCTGCAAGTCAGGCTTTTGATGGAGATATCGCTGAAATAATTATGTTCTCATCATACTTAAATGATGCACAACGCATTATAATTGAAAATTATTTACAAATTAAATACGGAATTACTATTGCTAACGATTATTTTTTATCAGGAGATTCATCCTATATTAATGATTTTACCGGTGTAGGACAAGAAGCCGATGGTAATCACTTGGAATCTTCTAGTGCCGGATTTTATGTTAAAGCAGACATTGGTACTTTGAATAATGGTGAGTATATTATGTTTGCTCATGATACCACTACAAATATCGTATCAACATCTGATTTGCCGGCTGGCGTTCAAGCTCGCTGGGCAAGAGACTGGTATATAGAAAAAACCGGAGCGCAAAACGCCACATTAATTTTTGATTTGCCTGAAGGTATTGGTGGGCAATATCCGCAAAATATTTCAAATTATGTCTTGCTTTATAGAAACGCAACTACGGGGACTTATTCGCAAGTTACCGCAACAGTTAATTATGGTGATGCGGATCAGGTAGCTTTTAGTGTTATCGATGCTAATCTGACAAACGGATACTATACATTAGGCACTACCGACCAAACAAATAGCCCTGTTGAAGGTGCTCCCGGAGTAACTTGGTACACTTTGGCAAGTGGAAACTGGAACGATTATCAAATCTGGACACTGGACCCCTCAGGAGCATTACCTAATAATCCTACAAATTCATATCCGCAAAATCCTTCTGATAAGGTGGTTATAAAGTCAGGAAAAAATGTGAATATGAACATTAACAATATTCATTGTAACGAGCTAAAAGTTGATGGTCGTTTGGATTTGAATACCAGTACAGGGCATACTTTTGATATAATCAAAGGAAATGGACGCATCTTAATGGCTGCCGATAATTTTCCTGCATTTTCCGATATGAGTGATTTTAATACTGCAGGACAAGGTGAAGGTACCGTGGTGTTTTATGGCTCGGCTGATTATTCATTATCCACACCTTATACCTTTTATAATATGGAGGTGGATATGACTGCAGGTAACACCGTTACACTTATGGTAGATTACAACATAAACGGATATTTAAGAGTATTGCAAGGCAATTTTCAGATTAATGATAATACTTCCACAACCGGTATAAATTTTACCGTTCAAGGAAATGTGAGTGTAGAAGCCGGCGCTTCAATACTTACAGGAACAGGAAGTGCTCGACACCAATTTAACTTTTACGGCGATTTTACCAATAACGGAACGGTGAAGTTTACAAATAGAACTGTGGCTGATTATGCTAATGAAGCTACTGATGGTATTGTTGATGCAAATTTTTTAAACGCTTCAAAAGATCAAAGCATTCTTTGTGCAGGAACCACTAATTTTTACCGTATTGAAATAGACAAAGGTACTGATGCTACCTATATTCTGGATATAGAAGCAACGAATACGGCTAATTTTAATCTGTTTGGATACGCTGCTGAGAATCATCCGGATGTTGTTCAATTAACAGCTAATAATAATGCACTTGGACTGCTAAAAGGAACTGTAAAATTAGGGAGTAATGTTAATATTTCCTCGCTTACAATTAATGGAAACTATAATATCTCGGAGGCTGCCAAGCTATGGGTTGCCGGTGGAAGTGTTGCTGTTGCAACTTCGGGTAATGCTATTGTACCCTATGGCGAGTTATATGTAAGTGCCGGTTTGTTTGAGTCGCTTGTTACGCATGGAATTGCCTTACGAAAGAATGGTGTGTTAAGAGTGAGTGGAGGAACTGTAAATACTAATATTATACGTACTGCATCAAGCAGTGCAGCGACAAACAGAGGCTCATATGTTCAAACTGGAGGTACTGTTAATGTTGTAAATGCCTCTAACTCAACAGGTGATTATTATCATTTTTGTTTAACTTATCCTGAAGTAACTTTTTATATGTCAGGAGGAACATTACATGTATATGATGCGAATGGAACAGTTGCAAGTGAGGGAGGAATTTTTATTGCATCCAGTGCAGATAATATTAATGTAACAGGTGGAACAGTGATTGCAGAAATAAGTTCACTAGCCAATCCTTTTAAAGTTACTTCAACGGCACCATTTTACAATTTTATCTTACGTAATACTCTGGATAATACTACTGACCATATCTGGGATGCGGGTACAGGAGTTGGTCCTTTAAATGTGGATCTGACAGCGCAACCTCTTGTAGTTTTAAATGATTTGACCATTGAAGATAACTGCTTCTTAGATCATAACGGACAAGATATTACGATAGGAGGAGGATTCTCAATTGCCGAAAATTCACAACAACAAGGAACTAATAATTATGGATTATTGTTCGATACAGCCAAACCTAACACATTAACTTTCAACGGTTACGGCAGTGATACACTTTACATTGGACACAATGTAGATGATTCTTATGAGTTGCGTGTTTGGAATTTAACAGTTAATAAATCAACAGGCTCAGAGATAGTTTTAAAAGGCGATCCTAATAAAGATCCTACGCTAACTACTTTAACCCGTGAGTGGTATAATCGTTTATTAAGAATTGATGGAACTACGGATGTGAAAAATGGAACCTTGAATCAAGGTCAGCAATCTATACGTCTAGATGGGCCTGTCTTTGTTAGAAGTTCTGCTTTATTAGGTGTTTATGAGCCTGGAATTACTCCTTTAACAGCCTATATTATGCTTAAAGATGATGGAACGGCTAGTACGGATATAAATTCTGAGGTTGGGGCAGTATTAGGAAATTTTAAATTAAATCCTGGTGCGGGAAATAATGTTGGTATCCTAAGTGATGTATATGCAAAAAGAGTTGCTTTTTATAGTGGTAGTATGAACTTAAGAACATATAATCTAAAAGTTGATTATTTACATAGAAATGCCACTTTAAATAATTACAGAAAAACGGATGGAAGCACAACCGAAATGATTTATAGTGATGCTAATGCTTAGGATGGCGGTATG
>JAKIUH010000052.1 GCA_021647685.1 Bacteroidales bacterium | reverse complement strand
TAAACAAAGCAATGCTGCCAGGAGGAAGGCTAACAAGAGAAGAACAAATTACTGTATCAAAAGCAAGAAATCAGTGTGACACAGGGCAAGCGGAAGCAGGAGGAGATTTAGCTAAAAGTGGATCTAAATTAGCCACTAATCCACAATCAAAAAAAAGTATTTTTGATTTTTTTATCAAATTTGTTGCTTTTTTAAAGGAATTACAGAACCGTTCTGAATTACCTCCTAATAGTATATTTAATGAAAATTAATGGAACGTTAAAAAGAATAAATGGGGTGTGGCCGAGCAAAAAAACCAATGGGGTGTGAAACAAAGCCCGGTAGGGTGGGCATGCTCTTTATGCCCACCATAAACCCATAAACCCACATAAAAAATCATCAACATGGCAAAAAACAAATACCGAAATACAAAAAATCTTGGGGTTGAATGACCAATTCGGTGGGCAAAAAAGCCTGCCCACCCTACGCATGTTTACGCTGTATTTTTTCGTACCGTCCGCGCATACGGGGGTATATCTCTCACCATAATCGTAGGGTGCAAGAGCGAAGCGTTATGCACCATTTGGCGGTAATAATACACCACTATGTAAGCTGCATTTTTTCGTGGAATTGGTTTGAGAGGTTGGTGGTTGGATGAATGTGCCAATCAAACCTGCTTTAACATTTTAAGCAACTGTATTAAGGAATTGCTTGGGGTGCTGGGTAATTGGGGTGTTGTGGGTTATGGCGGATAACGCTTCGCTCTTCCGCCCTACGTTTTTTATGATGGATATGGTAGACATGCTTGATTATCGGTATTAACAGAAGCAGTGTTCATGTTTCCTGCCGCATCTGCCAGTACATTTTCAGGAATACTCACAATTACAGAGCCATCTGAACTCATACCTGATACTTCCATAGTATAAACATCCGGTCCTCCTCTTAGATTAAGCGAATTGGCTCCTGCCGTTCCGCTTAATTTAACATTAGAGGGCACAAAATTATTCAACTGCTCTGTAAATATAGCCCTAAAATAAATTACCGTATCGTTGCTTGGGTTGCTTTGTCCGGTTTCTCTTATAATTTCAATGCCAGGTCGTGAAACATCATAGTTTATTTGATTTTTTACAATTAAAGTAGTTAAATTAAGATTTCCAACAGAATCCGAACAAATTTTTTCAGGGATATTTATAATAACCGTCCCATCGCTGGTCATTCCGCTAACTTCGGCATTGTAGGTACTGCCACTACCGGTAAGGACAAGCGTTGAAGGATTGGCAGTACCGCTTAACTGAATATCCGAACTTGTGAAACCTAATACCGCCTCGGAAAATGTAATGGTGAAATTTACAGGACTGCTATTTGTGGGGTCTGCTTGTGTATTTGCTACATTAATTTGAGCAACAGGAGCCGAAACATCGTAGTAAACCGTATTTTTAATTATTATTGTAGCTGCATTCCAATTTCCTGCTGTATCTTGAACCGAGGTGGTAAGATGTCCTAAAATAATCGTTCCGTCATTGGTCATGCCGCTTACAGAGACAAAATATTCAGTACCCGAACCTATAATAGAAATATTATTTGCTCCGGCAGTTCCTGACAAAGAAAAATCGTTTATATTTAATCCTGATATTGGCTCGCTAAAGCTTAAGACATAATTAACAGGCGATGAATTTGTGGTATCGGCTTGTCCAACTGCCAAGTCAAGAGTCCCGACCGGTTTAATTCCATCAATATTAATATTTTTATTATAGGATAATGAACCAATAGTTCCGCTTGCCGGTAAATCAAGTACTGCATTATTGCCAAAAACATCTGTAATTTGTGCTCCTGATAGTTCTATTTGATTACTAAGATAACTTAAATCAACAGTGCTATCACCTTCAACAACGACATATGAAAAAGTAAGTGTTTTTGTTCCACTACCGGAAATATAATAAGCAGGACGATTAGTTGTACCGGTTTCTAAAATTATCAGCGGAGTACCACCACTAACATCTACATTACGATCAAATTCTATTAAAATTAAAATTTCTTTTCCTATTCCATAATATCCATCTGCATTACCGGAACTTACATTTTTAATATATGCATAATATTTTAAAGCAGAAACATCAATTCCTGTTTGTCCGGACACAGAAAATCCATCGTCATTACCTCCCTGAAAGTTCTGAGCTTTTATTGGGAGATAAATATTTATGCTTAATAATATGATGAATAATACTTTTTTCACAAATAAATTATTTTAAAAACGTTTTAATCTATTTAGTTCTTAGTCAGCCGTTCTTACACCTCTGCCACCTTGATTATTATCTCTTGGATAATAACCGTATGCTGCAAATTGTCTATTTGATATTTGAATAGTATTGTCGGTGTATGCACCACCTCTAAAACCGGTACCTAAAGCACCTGCTGTACCGTTGTTCGGCCAATCGCTATTATCTGCATCGCTGTTTACTAGTTTCCCGTCTCCATGCGTTCCTGCAAATAATCTTCCTTCCGGGTCTCCTAATGTAACAAGCATTTCCCATAAATTTCCGGATAATTCCATCACCCCGTAATACGAAGCGCCTGCAAATTCTCTTGTGTTGGATGTGTTATTTACAGCAAAAATACCACAACGCATTGGACCGGATAGAGCTCCCGAAGGAACTGTGTTTTGATAATTTGCATTGCCTAAAGTAGTAGAAGCATTGCTTACTGTTTCGTTTGCGCTATCGGCATTTGAAAGAATATAAGTTGTAGCTGCAATATTAGTGGTTCCCCACGCAAACTCACCAGCAAGATAGTTAGCACTGCCCCGTGCCGCTTTTTCAAATTCCAATTCGGTCATAGGTCGTAATCCTGCCCAATCCAAATATGCCGTTAAATCGTACCAATCAATCCAATTCATGGCTACATACGGACGGGAAGTTGTTATGTTGGGATAATTTAAACCATCAGAAACATCATTGCGAACAGAGTCTATAACAGCCCAGCGATCGTTTGCTTCGGTTGCTGTTATATTATTTAAAAAATCAACATATTGCTGTTGCGATATTTCGTATTTCATACAATAAAAAGCATTGTATCCTGTAGGAAATGTTGTATTATCAATTATATTATCTCCATCGGAGTCAATACCGCCATCCCCATCAACAAGAACACCATTTACCTCAAGTTGACTGTCATCATAACTTGTATTTGCACAATATACTGTTACAGGGCTATTTGATATTAAAGCCGGTGCATTTGATGAATTGTGAAAAGTACCCGTACTGCTTCCATCTCCCAAATAGAAATCTCCTTGTGGAATATAAACCATTTCAATGGCAAAAACTTTTACTTCTAAATCAGTAGTTGTGTCATCAAAACCATCTGCCCCGTAGTCCCAAGCAAGAATTATGTTTTGATAATTATAATTGGGTATAAGCCCAATATCTGAAACAGAAGAGTAAACAAACACTCCTTTCCCGTCACTTGCAGGGTCAACACTAACTTCCGGGGGAAATTGGTAAACAGAGCGATCAGTACTTAGTGTTGCATGATTCCAAGCCCCTGCCCCTGAACGATATTTAATAAAAACCCAACTTGCATCCCAATTAGCAGCACCGCCACGAATACGCCATGCATTTTCACCACTCAAATCAAATTGAATGTATATGATTTTGTTGGTTCGGTCAATTCGTACCACATCAACGTTCTGTACTTGAACATTATTTGCTACTAACGAACTGTTCACTATAAAAAAAAGAAAGGATAACAGTAAAAATCTGTACATATTTTTATTACTTATTATGTAAAATTTCAGCCTCTTATTAGGATATATTTGTAACGTTTATAAACTGCATAAATTGCTTATATTTAAGCCTAATATTGAGTTATAAACTTGTTATTTTACAAATTTTTAGTAAATTTAACAAGAATTTATTTTGTTTTTGTACAAAGTTACAAAAATAGAATTAATTTATATGGATATTTTTATTTAAAGCTGCTTACACCGGATGAGCTTTAGTATTTTTAAAGAATTTAAAGGAAACAAGAGGAATTTTTTTTAATCTTAATAATATACTGATGAAGAATTTATTAGTTATGCGTCATGCAAAATCCGACTGGGGGAATAATTTGCCGGATATAGAACGTCCTCTAAATAATAGAGGAAAAAAAGCAGCACCTTTAATGGCTGATTATTTAAAAAAAGTAAAAAAAAATCCGGACATAATTTTAAGCTCTCCTGCAAAAAGAGCCATGAGTACAGCCAAAATAATGAAAGAAAAGCTAGAATTAGATAAAGATATTATAATTATAAAAGCCTTTTATTTTGGCTTTATGAATGAGCTAATGAATACAATTAAGGCTATTGATAATAAATATGAAACGGTTTTAATTGTCGGTCATAATCCTGTTTGGGAAGACTTGGTAAGTGATTTAACAGGAGAGGCTGCTTATATAATGCCAACCGCTGCTATTGCCTCAATAATATTTAACACAGATGATTGGCAAAAAATCACAGAGACAGATTCTAAACTTGAATGGTCTGTTACACCTAAATTTTTAAAAAAATAATAAAATGGTTGGGTTCTAACTTTTTGGCTCTGGTTTAAATAGAGCGATAATAAAAAAAGCAAAAACCTTTTAGTGTCAGTATTGGTGATTTTCAAAGTTTACAAGCGCTTAATTTAAGTTAAAATAAACTTAGCAAAATTAAATTACCTGCATTCAATTTTTGATAATTAAATATCAATTATAACTTTGCCGATTAATAAAATAAAATTGGTATGAAACATCCATTCGCCGGTTGGTGGACACAGGGATTTGATTATTTGACACGATTAAATAAGCTAAAAACCTTAGTTTTTGTGGATGTTCCTTGTGACTTTAAAAATAATCAAAAAATAATCACATGAAGAATACAAATTTCGGCAAATATCCGGTACTTATAATTTTAGTTTTTATTTTCTCATGTTCAAATCAACAAGACAAAGAATTAAAGGAAGCTAATTCAAATGTTCGGCAACAAGTTGAAAACACCAATAAATCAGTTCAATTAACACTTAAAACAGCTGATGAGAAACTCGAATATGTAATTGGTGATAAAATAAACTTTATTATTGAACAGGAAGATACACTTGCTATAGATTCTGTACGCTTTTTTATGAATAATAATCTTTTATCTGAGCAAAAGAAATTACCTGCAAAGATTCAATGGAATTCAATAAATGCTAAAACAGGGAAAAATATTTTTGAAGTACGTATTTTCGGCAAAAACTTTAATGACAATAAACGGCTTTCCATAACATTATTATCAGACATTGTTCCGGAGCAATATACATATAAAGTTATCCATACATATCATCACGACCGTTCAGCTTATACACAAGGTTTAGTATATGAAAACGGATACATGTATGAAGCTACAGGCTTGCGTGGTGCTTCAACACTTAGGAAAGTACAATTAGGTACCGGTGAAGTAATTCAAACCTACACTTTACCTAAAGAAATTTTTGGCGAAGGAATTGCAGTTGTTGGAGACAAAATCATACAACTTAGTTATCAGTCATATACAGGGTTTGTTTATGATAAAAGCAGTTTTAACCCAATTATGAAATTTAACTATCCCAAAGCTATAGAAGGTTGGGGATTGGCTTATGATGGTACAAACTTGATTATGAGTGATGGAAGCTATAATTTACACCTTTTGGATCCCGTATCATTTACACAAACAGGAAAACTGGAAGTATATGATAATAAAGGTCCTGTGAAAAAATTAAATGAACTGGAAATTATTGATGGAGTTTTGTGGGCAAATATTTATTTGACTTTTAAAATTGCTCAAATTGATTTAAAATCAGGAAAGGTGTTAGCATATATTGATTTAACAGATATTCTTCCAGAACGTGATTACGAAAAAGATACCGATGTTTTAAATGGAATAGCTTATGATGCAAAAAATAAACGTATCTTTGTTACCGGAAAAAAATGGCCAAAACTTTTTGAAATACAGCTTGTGAAAAAATAATTTTCAGTTTACTATGAATAATTTAAAAAAAATATTTTTATTTATTATTGCAGCCCTTATTTTAGTTTTTTCTTGTAATAATAATAGAGTTTTTCATGAAGTAAAAAAATTTGACGACTTAAAATGGCATAAAAAAGATAAAGCTGTTTTTAATTTTACATTGGAAGATACTACAGTTAATTATGAATTAATTTTAAATATCAGATATATCCAGGGATACCCGTACAAATTTTTACACTTAAATATTGATATTACCAATCCGACCGGGAAAACATTAGTCCATGAAGCCAAGGTTCAAATTATTTCAGATGAAAAAAAATACATTGGAGATGGAGCAGGCAGTTATTGGGATTTGGATTATCCTGTTCCTGAATATGACTTTCATCAAAAAGGTATTTATATAATCAGTATCGAACACACTATGGATAATGATATTGCATACCCTGTTAACGAAATTGGAATCAGTATCATCAAAAAAGAAAAAAAGTAATACAATTTTTTTAAAAAATTGCAGTTTATTTTTTTCACCAAATCAAAACCTTCTATACAAAACTATACCCTAATTATTTTATTGTATAATCTTAAAATTTAGGACAGAATTTCTATGAACTTTAAAAACAAAGTAGTTATGATTACCGGTGCATCATCCGGAATTGGTGAATCATTGGTATATGAATTTGACAAAAGGCAAGCCCGCATAATAATTGCGGCAAGAAGGGAAAATGAATTAGTAAGGGTGAAAAATAATTGTAAATATCCTCAAAATATTATTATCCAACCCTTAGATTTGGAAAATCATGATGAAATACCTCAAAAGCTTTCGCAAGTGCTGAAAAAAACCGGAAAAATTGATATTTTGGTCAATAACGGAGGGATAAGTCAACGTTCATTAGTAAAGGATACTCCCTTAGAAGTAGATAAGCGAATCATGAATGTAAATTTTTTTGGAACGGTAGCTTTAACCAAAGCAGTTTTACCTTCTATGTTGCAAAATAAAAGTGGACATATTGTTGTTATTAGTAGTGTTACAGGTAAAATTGGTGTAAAATTACGTTCTGCTTATGCTGCTTCAAAACATGCTTTACACGGCTTCTTTGATTCTTTACGCTATGAAACATGGGAAGATCATCTTAAAGTAACAATTATATGTCCCGGATATATTCGTACAAATGTATCGATTAATGCCTTAACAGCCGATGGAAGTGTACAAAATACTATGGATGAAGCCACAGATAATGGTATGAAACCGGATTATTTGGCTAAAAAAATTATTCATGCTATTATTAAAGAAAAAGAAGAAGTGGTTATTGCGGGAAAAGAAAAACTGGGTATTTATCTGAAACGTTTTATTCCCGGATTATTAAGTAAACTTATGCGCAAAGCAAAAGTTACCTGATATACTTTTTTCTGTATTGGTCAATTGATAGGACTATTTGGTCAACAAATACTGTAATACTATCAATAGTAAGTAAAATGTAGATACTTAATAACCTAATTTTTACGTTAATAAACCAAACATTTTTCATAAACAGGTTTAGGTTAATAATTAGGTTAAATTAGTAAAAAATCCGCTGAATTTTTGGGCGGATTTTTTATTCCTTAAATTACCATTTTGTTTCAAAAATTAGCAAATTAAGTAATGTCCTGATGCGCTAATTAGTCAATATACCCATCTTCCGACCAACAAATTTTAGAACAATTCCTCCTAATTTTATGATGTAATATTTATTTCTTGAAAAACATTTATAAAAGGCTTTTCAAAATAAAAAATAATTACATTTGTATTGTTAAAATCAAATCTTAATTATTATGAACAAATCGATGACATTAATTGAAAAAATTATTGCCAATCACTCTAAATTAGAAAAAGTAAAACCTGGTGATATTGTTGATATAGTAATAGATGCTCGTGCAGCACGTGATTTTGGAGGACCCAATGTTGTTAAAAATATTTTAGACAACAATTTAAGTATTGATGATCCTTCAAAAACATTTTTTACTTTTGATACCAACCCAACGGGTTCCGATCAAAAATATGCAATAAATCAACATAAATGTAGAGTTTTTGCACGCGAACACGGAATTAAAGTATTTGATATTAATGCAGGCATTGGTACCCATACACTGATTGAGCAAGGTCTGGCATATCCGGGCTCTACAGCCGTAACTACCGATTCGCATGCTAATATACTTGGCTCGGTAGGTGCTTTTGGACAAGGAATGGGCGACAAAGATATTGCCGTAGCATTTAATCGTGGAAAAGTATGGTTTAAGGTACCAAAATCGGTAAAAATAAACCTGAACGGAAAACGTCCTGAAAATGTTTTTGCAAAGGATATTGTTTTAAACTTATTGAACCGTTTTGGGGCAAATCAATTATTAGGCTATTCCATTGAAATTTATGGTGAAGAAGTTGATAAATTTACGCTTGATGAACGCATCACCATTGCTTCAATGGCTACGGAAATGGGGGCAATTATCATCTTTTTTACACCCAATAAAGAAATTATGGACTTTTGCAGTGCTGCAACCGGAAGAAAGTTGGAACTTGTAAAGGCTGATGAGGATGCAGAATATGAACAGGTATTTGATATTGATTTATCAAGTTTTGTCCCAATGGTTTCTTTGCCCGGAAAACCACACGATACGGTAAATATTATCGAGGCAAAAAAAACAAAAATAGACTCAGCTTTTATTGGTAGTGGTACTAACGGGCGTAGGGAAGATATGCGAAAAGTGGCAGAAGTGCTGAAAGGGAAAAAAGTTGCTCCCGGAGTAGTTTTAAAAATTGTACCTACTACTAATCATATCTGGGACCGGTGTTTAGACGAAGGATTAATCAAGATATACAGAGAAGCAGGAGCATTGGTTTCTAATGCCGGTTGTGCCGGTTGTGCAGCCGGACAAGTAGGGCAAAATGGTGAAGGCGAGATTACTATTAGTACCGGAAACCGTAATTTCCCCGGTAAACAAGGTAAAGGCTTGGTTTATCTGGCATCGCCGGCAACAGTTGCAGCATCGGCAGTAGCCGGGTATATTACTACTTTTGATGATATTCCCGAGCAGCCGGCTGTTTTTGAGGCTCATTACCAAGAAAACACAAGCCATGAGGAGCGTAACAAACAACAAAAAGCTCCCGAGCCCAAACCCGAAATTTTAAAAGGGCGTGTTTGGTATATTCCCGAAGACAATATTGATACGGATATGATTTTTCATAATCGATATTTGGCAATTACCGATATTAATGAAATGGGACAATATACTTTTGATAATCTGGAAGGATATGAAGATTTTTCAAAAAAAGCCAAACCCGGTGATATTGTGGTAGTGCATAAAAATTTTGGTAGCGGAAGCTCACGCCAGCAAGCCGTTGATTGTTTTAAAGCTCTGGGTGTGCAAGCAATTGTTGCAAAATCTTTTGGCGCAATTTACGAACGAAATGCCATTAATGCCGCTTTCCCGATTATTACTGCTAAAAATGTAGAAGATTTACAATTGGAAGATGGTAATGAAGTAGAATTGGATTTGAAAGGCGGTAAAATTAGAAATCTGACAAAAAATATTGAAATTGATGCAGAACCGTTTTCTGAAGTTCAATTGGAAATATACCAAAACGGCGGATTATTTTAATTAAATCCTTAAATCTATGAGTCCGGTCTAAAAAAGTAAAGTATTTGAATAAGAACCCTGACAGGGTTTATTAATTGATTGTATAACAGTTGTTTGTTTTTTATTACTCAGCAAATACTACCCTGTCAAGGGGGGGAGATTGAATTCATCTATAGATTTAAGCTTAAAATAGGATAAATTATGAAAGAAATAAAACTACTGGAAGAACAAATCAAACAAATTGATGATAAAGACTTTGATTTGGAAGCGTGGAAAATACTTACTGTTAATATTCTGGAACGTATTTTTGGTAAACATTCTTATAAAATAAAACAAGTAGAAGAACTTAAATACGATTACAGCAGTTGGGCTATGCGTGATTCTTCCGGTAGTCATGATTCGATTAAGAAAAAAGCCAAAGTAATTTTAGAGTCGGCAATATTGGAAATTCAGCAGTTTGGTTTGCCCGATAAAAAAGAACAACCCACTAATATTATTGCCGAAGTGCTCAAAGACGAACTTAAGGGTTCTGAATATAAGAGAATAATGGCAATATTGTCGGAAGAAAAAGATGAAGATGAAAAATCTAAATTATTATTTGAGCTTTTGAATGATATTGATGCTGAAACAAAAAATCAAATTATATTTCGTTTGATGCAAGAACTTAAACAATAGCTAAATTATTGAAAACTAAAACCATTATGAAACGTACATTTGTTGAGAAAATATTTAATGCGGAAAAAGGTGCTACAGTTTTTCGCAAACCGGATATAGTATTAACACACGATAATACAGCAAGTATTCGTAAAACTTTTGAAAAAATGGGAGGGCAAAAAGTTGCCGACCCCAATCAATTGTTAATTGTATTAGATCACAATGCACCGCCTACATCGGCAAAACTAGCTTCGCAATACGAAGAAATTAGAAATATTGTACGCAGTGAAGGAATTAAAAAGTTTTACGATGCAGGAAAAGGCATTTGCCATCAAATTATGTCTTATCACGCTGAGCCGGGTATGGTAATTGTCGGTTCAGACAGCCATACTTGTACCGCAGGAGCTTTTAACGCTATGGCGGCAGGAATTGACCGTACCGAAGCTGCCGGTATTTGGAAACGTGGTGAAACGTGGTTTCGCGTGCCTGAATCAATAAAAATTACCCTGCACGGTAAATTGCAAAAAGGGGTATATGCCAAAGATTTATCTTTGTGGATAATTGGAATGATTGGCTCGGCAGGAGCTAATTATATGTCTATTGAATATCACGGAGAGGGAGTAAAAACTTTGGGGATATCCGAACGTATGACCTTGGCTAATTTAGCTTCGGAAATGGGGGCAAAAAATGCAGTCTTTCCGCCTGATGAGGTATTGGCAGCTTTTTATGGAAAAGATTCAATAGAAGGTGTTTGGGCGGACGAAGGTGCTGAATACGTACGTGAGATTGAGATTAATCTTGATGAAATATTTCCGGTTGTGGCAGCCCCTCACCATGTTGATAATGTAAAAGCCTTAGCAGAAGTACGGGGGACAAAAATACATCAAGGTTTTATTGGTACCTGTACTAACGGGCGTATTGAAGATTTACGTGAAGCAGCAGCTGTTTTGAAAGGCAATAAAGTAAAAGAAGGCTTTCAACTGTTAGTTACTCCGGCATCGCAAAAAATCTACTTACAAGCTATTGAAGAAGGAATTGTACAAACAATGATTGAAGCAGGTGCCAATATACTTTCTTCTTCATGTGGTCCTTGCTTAGGTACCGGACAAGGTATCCCTGCCGATGGCTACAATGTAATTTCTACTTCAAATCGTAATTTTTTGGGTAGAATGGGGAATAAAAATGCCAGCATCTATTTGGCTTCGCCTGCAAATGTTGCTTATGCAGCCATTAAGGGCGAAATTGCCGACTCACGAGGCATTGAAACCAATGATAAGTATGAAAGTACAATTGAGCAAGGAAGCACACTCACCATTGATGAAAACGATAATCGCCGATTGGGTAATGTTTGGAACTATAAAGATGTACATAACTTAAATACCGACCAAATGTTTGCCGGTAATTTAACCTATAATGTATTAAGCTCAGATGCCGAAGCCATTATGCCGCACCTTTTTGCAGGTTTTGACCCCAACTTTTCAAAAAATGTTAAAGCAGGTGATATTATAATAGCAGGCGATAATTTTGGCTGCGGCAGTTCACGCGAACATCCTTCAGTAGGTTTAGCCCATGCGGGTGTAAAAGCCGTTATTGTTCGTTCGGTAAACCGGATATTTTACCGTTCGGCAGTCAATCAAGGTCTCTTGCTTTTGGTTTTACCTGATGTAGTAGATGCGTACAATGCGGGCGATGAAGTTGATGTAGATTTACAGGAAGGAATTGTTAAGTTAAACGGAAAAGAGTATAAATTTCCACCATTACCTGAAAAATTAATGCAAATTATTGAGAAAAAAGGCTTGGTGAACTGGATAAAAGCTTTGTGATTTGATATGAACTGAGATTATAGCAATAAAATAATTGCGTTATGCGTTATATTACATTGATATTAACTATTAAAAATGTATTATGATGAAAAAATTACAAAAAACACTTATTGGACTATTTATTGCGCTATTATTTGTGTCAGTAACCAGTTGCGAAGAAACAGTGGCTGATTTGCTTCCTTCAATGAAAGCAACAGTTGATGGTGAAGCATGGACTTCTTTATTTCGTGTATCTACGGTAACAGACAGTACAGTAGTCATTACCGGGACACCCACAGCCAGTGAAACTGCTGATAAAACCATTATTTTAACGGCTTTCGGGAACACTGAAGGAACTTATACATTGAGTCCGGGAACTTTAACCGCTGATTGTGCAGTAGCTTACAAAAAAACGGCAGATGCAACCGATGGAGGTGATAATTATTATGTTGCGTACGAAGCAACCATTGTCATTTCAAAATTAGATACTGAAAATAAAAAGTTATCAGGAACATTTAATGCTAAATTGCGTTCTACGGGTAATCCTGCCGATGAAGTAATTATTACGGATGGTACTTTTGATAATTTGAATTATCAGTAGGTATCGTTTTTTAAAATTGAGTTTAAACTTATTGTATTGAGTTGAATCAAAGCTAAAGTTTAAACTCTGTTTTTATAAATTTAGGAAACTAAGTTTTGTGAGATTATATATTGCACCTCACAGGTGCATTTTTTTTGTCCTTGAAGCAAAAAAATATTAAATAATTATTGTTTTTTCTAAATAATTATTACTTTTGCCAGCCGAAAAACAAATGGTTCCATAGCTCAACTGGATAGAGCAACAGCCTTCTAAGCTGTAGGTTGAAGGTTCGAGTCCTTCTGGAATCACTGAAAAGCGTTACAATAAATTGTAGCGCTTTTTTAATTTCCTGTTGCTTCTTGTTTATTGATAAATTTACCATTTACAAGTACCGGAATGGCATTGGTGGCATCTTCTTTAAGGCAGTAGCGAATATCATTGCCCAGTAGGCTGATTTTATCCTTAAAGCGCATAGATTGATCCATGATAAAGCCAAAAATATCTGATTTAGCTTGTTCATAAATTATTAAGGCATGGTTTGCAGCATCCGAAGTAGGCAGGTATTGATTAAAACGGTTTAAATCTTCGACTAACTTACCTGCAAAAATAGTATCTTCAATACTTACATTTCCTTTCCATCCGGAACATACCAATAAAATATTTTTCGATGAACTTCTTAAATAATTCTGTAATACTTTATAATTTACAAATGCCCCAATCACAATTTTCGAATCAATACCCGCATGTTTTGATACTGTTTCGATATTTCTGGTTCCGTTTGTGGTGGTAATGGCAATTTTTTCCCCTTCCAAATCAGTACTCATAAATTCAAAAGGAGAGTTGCCAAAATCAAAACCTTCCAGTTTCTCACCATTCCGCTCTCCGGCAATCAAGTAGCCTTCTTTCTTGTAGTTAAGTGCTTTATCTTTATCGGCAACCGGTATGATTTCATTTGCTCCGTAATAAAATGCAGTGCAAATAGTGGAACTTGCACGCACCACATCAATGATTACGATTATTGTATTGTCCGTATTGAAATTTTCTATCAATGCGGGTGTCAGGCAAACATCCAGCGTTTTCTTTTCAGTATTCAAAATAGTTTTAATTTAAGATTAAATGGTAGTAAGGTATAAGGCAGAAAGTAAACGGATGATATAAAACCAACCGTTTACTGTCAAAATTTATTCACCTTTGTAAAAAGGTAGTTTAACAATTTTTGCTTTTACTTTTTTATTTCTGATTTGGATGTAAATTTCCGTATCTACTTTTAAGTATCCTGCATTTACATATCCCATACCAATCCCTTTATTCAAGCTTGGCGACATAGTTCCTGAGGTAACTACTCCAATTTTTTCACCTTCGGCATTTACAATTTCGTATCCTTTACGCGGAATCCCCCTTTCAATCATTTCAAAGCCTTTTAAACGGCGAACTATTGGCTCTGCTTTTTGTTTTTCAAGGTATTCACGGTCGATAAAATTATTTCCATCTACAAACTTTGTAATCCAGCCTAAACCGGCTTCAATAGGCGATGTGGTATCGTCAATATCATTGCCGTACAAACAATATCCCATTTCTAAACGCAAAGTATCGCGAGCTGCCAAGCCGATGGGCTTAATACCTTCTTCTTTGCCTGCTTCAAAAACTGCATTCCAAATCTTATCCGCATCATTGTTATACATATATAACTCAAAACCTCCTGAACCGGTATATCCTGTGGCAGAAATAATTACATTATCAACACCGGCAAATTTACCTACGGTAAAAGTATAAAAATTAATTTCGGATAAATTAATATCTGTTAATTTTTGAAGTACTTTTGTTGCTAAGGGACCTTGTACTGCTAATTGCGAAATGGTATCCGAAGCATTTTCAAGTTCAGCTCCTTCGGTATTTTGTTCGTTAAGCCAGTTCCAATCTTTTTCAATATTGGCAGCATTTACTACCAGCATATATTTTTGATTTTCGTAATGATAAACAATTAAATCGTCCACGATACCGCCTTTCCCATTAGGAAAGCATGAGTATTGTGCATCTCCGGGCTGTAATTTTGCCACATCATTAGAAGTTACTTTCTGTACAAAATCAAACGCTTTGGGTCCTTTTACCCAAATTTCGCCCATGTGCGAAACATCAAAAACACCGACTCCTTTTCTAACGGTCAGATGTTCATCCTTAACCCCTGTATATTCAATGGGCATTTCGTAGCCGGCAAACTCTACCATTTTAGCTCCCAGCTCTTTATGGTATTTATTAAATGCTGTTTTTTTCATTTTACTATTTGATTATTTGAGTTAATGTTTAGGCAAAAGTAGTAAATTTTAGCTGCTTATAGTTACAGGAGCAAAATTTTATATCAAAAAAAAGCCGATATCCTTATGTTATTGGACATCGACTTTTTTTAATCTTTGCTAACACCTTAAATCCGCAAATTCATCCGATAACTTACGGGCATTAAAAATAAGTGCTGTATTTAATTGCTAATCACCTTGGCTTCTACTCTTCGGTTTTTTTGTCTGCCTTCGGCAGTTTTGTTTGAAGCAACAGGATATTTAAAATTATAACCAACTGCTTTTAAATTTGCAGGATTAACTCCTTGTCCTACCAAATAATTAACCACAGATTTTGCTCTTGCATAAGATAAACGCTGATTTACAGCTTTTGAACCTCTGTTATCAGTATGTCCTGAAATTTCAATTACCAAATTGGGGTATTTTTCAAATAATTTTGCCAAACGATTTAGTTCAGAATAAGATTCAGGTTGCAGGGTCGATTTTCCACTGGCAAAAAATGTATTGTGTAAAATAATTTTAGAACCCGGTGTAATAGGTTGTAATTGAATATCTTTAAATATTTCTTTATAATCTTGTGTTGCCGGAACAACAAAATTCTCTGAGTGGAACATATATCCGGCAGCATTCACTGAAAAACCATAGTCTTTCCCTGACGGAAGTGTAATTAAATAAGCTCCCGTATTAACATTTGAATTGGTTTTTTTAATTA